>JBOGXG010000269.1:0-28434 GCA_050694195.1 Actinomycetota bacterium
CGGCCGAGCTGGGCTTCTACGCGGCCGACTTCCCCGAAGACCTCGGCGGTAGCGGCCTTCCCCAGCTCGGGATGGTGCTCCTCCGGGAGGCCGGGGCGAGGGCCGGATCGCGGCTCGGAGCGTTCACGACGTACGGCCCCGAGGGACCGACTGGGCTCCTGCTGAACGGCACCGACGAGCAGAAGAAGAAGTATCTGGTGCCGCTCATCTCCGCCGAGAGGTCGATGTGCTTCGCGTTGACCGAACCGGAAGCCGGCTCCGACGCGCAGAGCATCCGCACGACCGCGACGAAGGATGGGAACGAGTGGGTGTTGAACGGCACCAAACACTTCATCACCAACGGGAAGCATGCAGACTTCGCTCTCGTCTTCGCCGCGAACGACCGAGCGAAGAAAGCACAGGGTGGGATCACCGCGTTCATCGTCGAGAAGGGCACGCCCGGCTTCCAGGTAGGTAGGGGGCAGGTCGGAATGGTCGAAGGTGAGGGGCAGTTCGAACTGATCTTCGACAACTGCAGGGTTCCCGAGGAACAGATCCTCGGCGGTCCCGATCAGGTGGGGATGGGCTTCTATGCCGCGATGCAGTTCCTCGCGATGGGACGGCTGTCGATCGCGTCGATGTGCAACGGCATCGCCGACTTCTCGCTGCAACTCGGCACGGAGTACGCGAAGAGTCGTAAAGCGTTCGACAGACCGATCGGGAAGAACCAGTACGTCCAAGGTCACCTGGTGGACTCCCTCGTGGAGCTCAAGGCATCGAAGTTGATGACCTACGAGTGCGCATGGAAGTACGACCAGGGCGATCCCGTCATCCAGGAGTCGTCCATCGTGAAGCTGTACGCCGCCGAGATGGTGAATCGAGTCGTCGACCGGATGATCCAGGTGCACGGCGGCATGGGGTGGATGCGGGAACTGCCCCTCGAGCGGATCTACAGGCTGGTACGGATCTTCACTCTCGTCGAGGGCACCTCGGAGGTGCAGCGCTACATCATCGCCAAGACGATGGGCCTCTGAGGGTTACCCGTCCACGAAGGTCAGCTGCGCGCGTAGGCCACTAGGCGCGCGAAGTTGATCGCCCAGCCGATACCGAACACGGTCGGGACGAAGACGCGCGGGTCCGACGGGTTCCACAGCGCCATCCTGACGCGCTCGATGCTCGGCGGCCTGAAGTCGTACGGGACCACACCTCCGACGTAGCCGTGCCAATCGCGCTCGCCCTCCGGCTTCTGCAACTCGGTAGCGACCGCGGCTCCCAGCAGACCGAGGCTCAAGATCCGCCAGAAACGTCTCCCCCGCTTGATCATGTCTCTCCTCTCGAGCTCCCGGAACCGCACTCCAGTGCCTTCATTAGAATCTACTCAAGGACACGCTCGAACAGGGAGGGCCGAGGCATGGCAAGTCTGCCGGACGGAATCGAACTCACGTGGCTGGGGCATTCGACGTTCCGCATCAAGACACCCTCGGGACGGATGTTGATCATCGACCCATGGGTGATGCAGAACCCGGCCACTCCCGACGAATTGAAGGATCCAGGCCCCCTCGACGCCATGTTGATCACCCACGGGCACTTCGACCACATCGCCGACGCCGTGGAACTGGCGAAAGGGAAGGGTCCCCAGGTCGTGTCGATCCCCGAGACCTCTCACTGGTTGGGATCCAAGGGTGTCGAGAACCTCATCGACATGAACAAGGGTGGAACCGTCGAGGTTGCCGGTTGCCGCATCCACATGGTGCATGCGATCCATTCCTGCGGCATCACCGACGGCGACCAGATCATCTACGGGGGCGAGGCCGCCGGCTACGTGGTCGAGTTCGAGAACGGCTTCAAGCTCTACCACGCGGGCGACACCGCCGTCTTCTCGGACATGACCCTCATCGGCAAGCTCCTGCAGCCGGACATCGCGCTACTGCCGATCGGCGATCACTACACGATGGGCCCGCGCTCTTGTGCGGAAGCGATCCGCCTCCTTGGAGTGAAGAACGTCGTCCCGATGCACTTCGGAACGTTCCCGGTCCTCAAGGGGGAGCCCGACGATCTCCGCGATGCCGCGTCCGATGTGGCGCACCTCAACGTGATCGACCTAACGCCTGGAGCCACCCTCACCTAGCACCTAGAGACCCACGGCCCCGCGCGCCGTGAGGAAGAGCCCGATCGCGAAGATCGCAGTTGCGGATAGGACGGGCATCAGGGTGCCGAACCCGGCGCCGAAGCGGCGCTCTGCGATCGAGCGAGCCTTGAGCACCATCACACCTACGAGCGTCAGCGCCGCGGCGAGCCCCACGCTGAACGCGGCGACGAGGATGACGCCGTAGACGACCCGATGAAGAGCCACCGCCCCCAGCAGAACGACGAGGGCCGTGGGCGACGGGAGGAGCCCTCCCGAGATCGCGATCGCGCCGAGTCCCTTCCACGACAGAGGCGATGCGCCCTCGGGGAGCGCGTGCGAGTGGCTGATCCCTCCGTGTGAGTGCGTGCCGGTCGTGTGTACGTGGTCGTGCTCGTGAGGATGATGGTGGTGATGCACGTGATCGTGCCCGTCGATGTCCGTCCGATGCGCGTGTATCGCGCGGTGTCGAGCGACGACGAATCGCCGGCGCGCGCTCCACCTCGTCCGCAGCAACCACACCCCCAGGGACAGCACGACGACCCCCGATAGGAACGCCAGCCACGGGTAGACCGCTTCCGGTGGGAACAACGAAGACGCCCACAAGGTCACCAGGCCCAGCGCGACGACCGACAGCGTGTGCATCAGAGACACGGCCACGCCGACAGTCACGGCATGCCGCATCTTTCCTCCCGACCCGATCAGGTACGCAGCCATGATCGTCTTCCCGTGTCCCGGCCCCAGCGCGTGCAAAGCTCCCGCACCGAGCGCCAGCAACAGAGCGACGAGGAGGAAACCCGGAGTCAGATCCTCGCCGATCAACGCCGCGAAACGATCCCCGAGGAGCCCGTCCCGAGCCGGCTCGGATGACCCTCGCTCCTCGGCCCGACCCGCCCCCGACGCGCCCGGTCGCACCGAGAGCCGCGCGGTAGCTACATCCACGGGACTCGCTAGGAGATCCTCCGGATAATCCCTCAGTTCGTTGCTGACGCTCTCGGCCGGAACGGTGGACCGCGTCAGCGTCCTGCCGCCCGATGCGTAGGCCACGATCTCGCTCCACCCGAGACGTCCCGAGTAGTTGGAATCCCGGTAATCGATCGTCGCCGTCGCGTCATCCGATGGAGCTACGAGGTCGGCCTCCACCCGCAGGACATCCAGTCCTCCCTGGCCTTCGCCGACGACGGCGTCGGCCCGTTCGACCGCGACCTCCACGGGCCGGTCGGAGATGGTTAGGGCGATGTTGGAGGCAAGACGGTCCGCCAGCAGCGCGGCATACGAATCCCTCTCGGTGGCATCGATCGAACCGTCACCATCCGGGTCGATGCGCGACATCTCCTGGAAGGTGGGGATCTCGGCCATGTCGACCACGTAATGGATCGTGATCACATCGCGCGAGATCTCTATCCCACTGAAGCGGTTGATCGTGAAGTTCCCGAGAGGGTGCGCCTCCGCGGGGGCCGGTGGAGCGACGATGACGAGACAGACCGCCGCCGCGACGACCCTCGCGATCCTTCGGATGTCGATCATCGAGCCTCCCGATCGAGGATCGCCAGCGCAGCCTCGGCGCGCTCGGCCTGGAGGGGATCGAAACGAGGGCTCAGCGCCAGAGCCCGCCTCAACTCGTCTCTGGCCCTGTCTTCGGCACCGAGGGCGGCCGAGATCATCCCGGAGTGGTACAGGAGACGAGCATCCGGCGTCCCGAGGCCGAGCGCCCTATCGGCCGCTGCTCGCGCCCTTACGTACTTACCGTTCTTGTAGAGGGTCCACGCATAGGCGTCGTGTCCGAAGACGTCCTTGCGCACCCGTAGTTCGGCGGCGGCCGACCGGAGAGCCGGCCGAAGGTTCAGGTCGTGGTCCGCGTAGAAGAGGACGAGTTGCCGGTTGAACACCTGCTCGTTGATCTTGGCAAGCGTCGCGATCAACTCGACCGTCTCGTACTGGCGCCGGGCGAGGCCGGCCCTCCCGGTGACCGTGTAGAGATCTCCGAGCGCTGCCAGGTAGTCGGGCTGGGGCACGATCGCGATCGCGCGTCGATAGGAGCGGATCGCGCGGTCGGTATCCCCGCGCGCTGCTTGGGCGCGGCCCAAGCCGAAGAGCGCAACGTGGTACCCGGGCGCAACGTCGAGAGCCGACGCATAGAGCCGCTCCGACTCACGGTAACGCCCGGTCTCGAACTCGAGGTGGCCCCGGTACGAGCGATACCACGCGAGTCCGGCTCCAGTCACACCCGTCGATCGCGCCCCTTTTTCGGCGATACGAGCGAGCCTTCGAGCCCCGTCGACATCCCCATTCAAGAAAGCGAGGCGGGATGCTCTGACGTCGACCGCCGGAACCGAGGGCAGGGCCTCCGTCAGCGTCGAGTACGCGTCGGCGGCGCGCCCGTAATGGCCCAACTCGAGGTGAGCGTCTCCCAGGACGGCAAGCGCGCCGAACTCGGATCCATCCTCGGCGTACAACGAACCGGCGATCTGCAGCGCGCTCCGGAAGTCGTGCGAGACGTACCTTACGGAGGCGAGGAGCGATCGTGCCTCCGCGTCCTCCGGGTAGATCTCGAGCGATCGCCGCAGCGCGGTATCGGCTCGCGCGTAGGTGGCTACGTCGCCGGTGAGACGCCCCTTCTCGAGGTAGAGGCGCCCGAGGAACGTGAAGTCGGTGACGTTGGGCTGCGTCCGCACCCTGGCTTCGTAGGCGCGTATCAGCCGGTCGATCTCGTCCGCGCTCGTCCTGGTCGGCGCCTGGGCGAGGCTTCCCCCGCGGGAGGCCTCCGCCACCGACCGGCCCGAGCTCGGTGGTGCCTCGCGGCCCTGAGGGTTCCACGAGATGTAGCTGATGCCGGCCGCGAGAGCCGCCGCGGCGAGAACGGCGCCGGCGCGCAACCTCATGCGAGGTGCGGCTGCTCGAGACGTACGCGGGGCGACATCTGCCGCCCCGCGATACGCAGGTCTCGACGACACGTTAGTGAGGCGTCCCCAGATAGGGGAACGTGCTCTGGAGGTCGGTGTGAGCCGCAACGCAGTCGGACGGGATCGCGCCCGCCGTGTCACGCTCCCCACCGAAGTCGAGGCCACCGGTCACGATGTTCAGCTCGGCATCGATGACGTCGTCGGCCAACGCACGACCGTTCAGAGGACCCTGCGCCGGCGAGTTCGTCATGTAGGTCACCATGTCCGGGAACAGCAGCCCGACGATCGTGTCGATCTGCTCGTCCGTGTAGGCGCCTTCGCTGTCCAATCCCGAGAACGTCTCGAGGACCGCGGCCGCATTCTCTCCGAAGACATCGAGGTCGTCGCGCGGTTGGCCCGCATTGAAGGCGTTCTTGTTCGCCCCGCTGTTGAAGACGGTGTTGATGGCCGGTCGACCCATGCGGTCGATCTGCCCGTCTTCACCGACGGTCGTTGCCCATACTCCGATCGCGTCTCCCAAAGCACCATCCGGCACCTCGAGCACGATCGCGTTCGTGTTCAACGCGGCGAAGAAGTCGATACCGGCTCCACCGGCTTGGTCGCAGAACGTTCTCTCGACGTCTTGACCCAATACCGCGCCCCGGAAAGCATCGAGGTCGAAGAAGAAGGGATCCGAACGGAGGTCTACGAACGTTCGGCCTCCGCCGGCGACCCTCTTCGTCTTACCCATCCTGCCGACGGCGATCTGCGTGCCGTCGGTGAGGCTTCGGGCTCCGGCACCTTCGTACCTGCGGACCTTGTACCTCTGCTTCCCGGCCTTGCCCTTGCCGAACCGCCAGACGTAGGCAAGATCCTCGAGAGCATCGCCGTCCTGGTCGACGTTCACCTTGTACTTCACGTCTTTGGCGTACTTCAGGGGCGCGATGGCGCCCGCCGCAGGATGGGTCGTGACCGCGATCACGGTGTTCGAGTCATCGCTGCCCTCGAACACGTAGACGTCGTTGATGTCGGCGTCGAGCCGACCCTCCGGTGACGTCAGGCCCGGTGCATCCAGGTGGTCGGCGCTGTTACCGATCAGAGGCGCGGCGGCAACCGTCAACATCACCGCTGCGACGATCGCAACGCCGATGGTGGGCAGTCTCCTGGAACGCATGCTTCACTCCCTTCACTCGTGGTTCCGCTCCCGGAAAGGAACGGAAGTCGGCGGCCGGCCCACGGGCCCTGGGCCCAAGGTGTTTCACCTCCCCCTTCGCTGGTCGGCCGTTATCGGTCGGCATGCATTCGTCGACTGGCGCGCCGACGGATCTGGGATGGTCGGAAAACCACTCAGGTGGGCTAGTGCGCGAACGAGATGACGGTGCCGATCTGGATGGAGATGTGTCGCTATCGGTCTTTCGTCTCGTCCTCTAAGAGATCGGTTGCCGCGATCGCGGCCGACCATCCGTGTTCGGGGTCGGCGACGCCGAGCCGAAGGACCCAACCCTCCTCCGCGGCCCCCTCGTCCCAGCGGAACCAGCGGAACGCGTCAAGGGCTTGATGAAGCTCCGCGGGCTCGGGAGGCCAGTCGAGGTCGGCGAGGACCGACGCGGTGTGCCAAGTGAGGGAACGTCCCAACGCACCGCCGCGCCTCCGTCCGTGCGCGCCTCCGCTCGCCGCCGCCCATGCCATGCGCTGCAGGGCCTCGTCGAGACGAAGCTCGCCCATCCGCACGGCGCCGAACGCGATCGAGCCCACCGCGGCGGCGGCATCCCCTTCCACGACCACCGCGCGCGCGGCCCCGTTCGACTCGGTGGTCCACGGCTGGACCAGCTCGAGGAGCGCGGCGGTGAGTTCGTGTTCGTCGAGCTCCTCCGCATCGCCGGGCTCGATGACTCGAAGGGGAGCCTTCGGCGTCCACGGCTCGGCCACCTCGACGACGTCCGCCCGATAGGTCGCAGGTGGATAAGTCGGTTCCCAATCGAGGACCTTCAACGGCAACTCGAGAACCTCGGCGTGGGCCCGTCGATCACCGCGCAGATCCTCGCCCCTGAGGACCCGTTCCTGGGCGACGTAGGCGGCGGCTACGGGAGTATCGATGTAGGGAGCGAGTTCGCTCCAGGGATGGGTCGATGCAGCCACCTCGGTGAGGGGGCCCAGAGTGAAGCGCGCCAGGTCGGACTCGAGGACCTCCGCAGCGCGCTCCCCCGGTGCCTCCAGAGCGATCCGGTAATCGATGTGCGCGGCGATCGGCCACAACTGTTTCCCGCGCTCGACGGCCTCTTCGCAGAGATCGGCAACATCCAAGAGGTCGTCCCAGCGGCGCGAGGCCGCATACCCGTCGACGATGCGAAGTAGCGCGTTCATGTCGCCGGCTTCGACCGCTTCGGTCACCGAAGGATCGGGCATCATCGATCCCCCTCGAGCGCGTCTCGAAGATAGGGATAGATCGCATCGGCCCACCGCTCGTACCCGGCTGCGCTCGGATGGAACAGGTCGGCGCTGTAGTAACGATCGGGGTCCTGCTCGAAATAGCGCGCCGTGGCCGCGGCCAGTGGTACTACCGGTGTGTCGGACTGCCGCGCGGCATCGGCAACGGCGTCCGCCACGGCGCGCCCTCTCCAGCCGGCGAGCGAACGCAACGGCTCCAGGAACGCGGCGGCGCGCATGTCCGGCGCGCCGGCCACGACCACCCGGGCCCCCGTCGTCCTCAGCTCCCGGATCACGGCTCCGACATCGTCCTCCACCTCGCTCAGAGGTGTGAGATGCGTGACGTCGTTGGCGCCGATCGCGACGAACACGAGGTCGGGATCGTCTTCGATGGCGCGCGGGACCTGCTCCTTCAACACACCTGCGGCGCGGGCGCCCGAAACGGCATACGACCGGAGTTCAACGGAGTAGCCCAGCCGGCTCAAGCGAGCGGCCAGCAGGGAGGGGTACGCCAGGGCCGGGTCGTCCACCCCAACCCCGGCTCCGGTCGAGTCCCCCAGGACCGTGAACTTCACGCGTTCCGCCCCGGCGCGGCCGAAGGTCCCTCCCACCGCTAGCGCGGGTTGGGTGGGTAGGTAGTCGCGTCGCAACGCGATGACGATCTCGATCCCGACGATGACGCCGAGCGTCAGCCCGGCCGCCAGGAGGATCAGAAGGATCCGCTTGATCAAGATGCACTACGCGTAGCGCGCGGCGATCTTGTTCGCTGCTCGGTGGGCGATGCCGTAGATCGACAGCATCGGGTTGACCCCCGACGCCGTAGGGAACGCCGATCCATCGACCACGTACAGATCCCTCACCTCGTGGGTCTCGTTCTCCGGCCCGATCGCCGACGTCGAAGGATCGACGCCCATCCGGCACGAGCCCATCTGGTGATAGGAGAAGAACGTCACACGTCCCCGCGGGAAACCGCGGCTCCTGACCTCGTCCGCCCACCTGTCGTGGGCCGCGCCGGGTCCGGGCACGTACTCGATCGGAACGTGGTGCGTCGTGCGAACGCTCTTCGCCCCGGCGGCCTCCATCACCTTCCCCGCCGCGATGGTTCCCTCGACGATGCGTCGTTCATCGTCGGACGAGAGTCTGTAATGAACGCGCGGACCTCCATCGCGGGCGATCTTGACGCGCCCGGCGGAGGCGTCCCGCGGGAGCACCGCGCAGAACCCCGTCTTCCCGTAGTCCCTCATCGCCCGGGCATGGTCCGCCGCGGACACCCAGGGGATGACGGAAGAACCAGAGCCCGGGTGCACGGGAACGGTTTCGAAGATCGGTCCGTAGCCTCCGTCCCAATGGCGGATCTCGTTCGAGTAGCGGGCCTGGAGCGTTCCCTCCCACATGCGGACGTCGTCGTCGAAAACTCCCCATGCGGCCGTTCCCGGATGCAACCTCAGATAGTGCCCTACCCGTCCTCTGAGGCCCGAGCGCAACAACAGAGCCGGGCTCTCGATCGATCCTGCAGACACGACGACGGCACGGGCGTTGACTACCAACCTGTGCCGACCGGCCAGGGCTTCGATCCCGGTCGCGCGTCCATTGGAGATGCGCACCCGCCGGACGTCGGCGCCGGTGATGATGCGCGCACCGTGTTCGGTGGCATCCTCCAGCCACGTTCGCATCGATGACTGCTTCGCGCCGGGCCGGCATCCGAACCCGCAGAAGCCACAGCGTTCGTCCTGCGTGCATCCGTTGACGGCGCGCGGCAGCGCGTCGACGTGCCACCCCAGCTTCTTCAGACCTTCTTCGAGCAACTCGTCGCGCCGGCCGGCCGCGCTCGAGTCGGTATTGACGGAGAGCCTCGTCGAGGCGGCGTCGAGGGATGCCTCGATCTCGCCGGAGACGAACGCATCGATGCCCGAAACCTGAGCCCATTCCTTGAGAACGTGCGGTGGTGTCTTGAAGGACGTCGTGTAATTGACGACGGTCCCCCCTCCCAGCGTGGATCCCGCGATGATCTGCACTCCGAGATCGACGGTCGCGAGGTTCATCCCGTAGAGGTACATGTCTCGAGTCGCCTCGGCCTCGTGATGCGTGAAGTCTGCTTCGTTGTAGTAGCCACCCTTCTCGATAACGACGACCTCGTACCCGGCCTGCGCGAGTACCGCCGCGGTGCAACCGCCTCCGGCCCCCGAGCCGACGATCACGATGTCGCACGACACCACTTCGTCGCGCGTCATCTCCAACGGCTGCAGTCGTTTGCGTGTATCCGGCGGTGGACCCATCGGGCCCTGGTAACCGATGCGGTCCCACTCAGGTCCCTCGTAGCCGTAGACGGCGCCCAGCGATTTCGACACCAGCGTGAGGAAAAGGGCGCGCTGCGAGGCGACGCGCGAGTGCTTCCACCGTTGCAGGACCGCCTCCGCTTCGACCTGTCTCAACCACGACACCGGCACGGGTCGGCCGGTGAACATGAGAGCCCCCGCCCGGGTGTCCAGCGCTCTCAAGATGCCGAGCAACCTCTTCCTGTCACCATCCGACGGGAGGTGGGCGAGAGAGGACAGGATCCGGCCGGGAACCTCCGAGGAGTATCGGTCCCCCAGCGCACCGCGCGCGAGGGACGAGAGGACCCGTTGGGCCGAGGGGGGGACGGTGCCCGGGCGATCCATAGGCACGTTCTACCGCGCCGCGCCTGCCACGGCCACCTCTAGCGAGCCACCGCTGCCTACCGGCGCCTCGGCGGAGTGCGGGAACGCCGGTGTTGTCTGGCCTTGGGGTTCTTCCGGCGTCGCTGGGTGGAGGGGTCGGGCGTGCGGCGAGGTCGTTCGGCCTGAGCCTTCATGACCGCCGCTTTCACCGGTTCGATGACTGCGTCGTCCTGGCCGGCTTGAAGGAGGAGTTGGAAGAGGACGGCCCTCTCGAACTCCTCGAGCGAATCCGAGACCTTGTGACGGGGGCCGCGCGGCGTGTCCCATTCGGCGATGATGCTGCCCGCGTGGGGAACGCCGACCCGAAGGTTGGCGGTTCCTATCTTTCCTTCCCAGATGACATCGCTCTGTTCCACCCACCTACGTTACTTGAATACCCGGGTTACCGGGGCGATGCAGCGGCCGCCTCAAATAAGGTCGCGACGTGATCCTCATATCGGGTGGTACGGCGCTGGTCGGGGACGAGCTCGAGCCGCTGGAGCAGGCCAACATCCTGATCGATCACGGAACCATCGAACAGGTTGCCGATCGCTCTACCGGTTGGGTTGGACCCGAGCGGATCGATGCACGTGGGCTGACCCTCGTTCCCGGTTTCATCGACGCGCACGTCCACATCGGCTTCTATCCGCCGGGCTCGATCGTCGAAGGCGGAGTAACGACGGTCCGCGATCTGGCGTGGGCTCCCGACGTCATCTTCCCGCTCGCCAAAAGGTCTCGGCGCGACGACTTCGCGGGACCTCTGATACTCGCGGCGGGCCCGATGCTGACCGTCGCCGGTGGCTACCCGACCAGGGCGGGGTGGGCGCCGCCGGGAACCGGCTTGGTTGTGGCCTCCGTCGACGACGCACGTGACGCGGTCGCGGGGGTTGCCGCGGCCGGCAGCGCCATCGTGAAGGTGGCGCTCAACGCGGAGGTCGGACCGACCTTGGACGGGCCCACGCTGACCGCGATCGTCGAAGCCGCACACGAACGGGGACTGCGTGTGACGGGGCACGTTTACGGGCTCGCCGAACTCGACAAAGCACTGGACGCCGGCATGGACGAACTCGCGCACATGCTGATGAGCCGGGAGAGGATCCCCGACGAGACGATCGCGCGGATGGTGACGCAAGGTATGCGCGTCGTACCGACGCTGGCCGTACACCGGGGCCGCGACCGGCGACAGGCCATCGAGAACGTCCGGCGCTTCGTCGAAGACGGCGGCATCGTCGTCTACGGGACCGATCTCGGGAACGCGGGGCCCAGGCCGGGGATCGATGCGCGCGAGATAGAAGCGATGGTCGCCGCCGGGCTCGACGGACGCAGGATCATCGCGTCGGCGACCTCGACCGCGGCCGAGTGGCTCGAGCTCGAGGATTCGGGCGTCCTCCTCCCCGGGAAGCGGGCAGACATCGTGGGGGTGAGCGGCAACCCGCTGAAGGACCCGATGGCATTGACGAACGTGAAGCTGGTGGTGCGTGGGGGCCGCGTGGTGCGGCGACCCTAGGGAGCTTTCACCTCGACGATCTCGATCTTCATGTCGCCGGCGGGAGCCTGCGCGGTCACGACCTCTCCGGCCGTCTTGCCGACGAGCGCACGGCCGATCGGGGACTCCGGAGTGAGGATCTGATGGTCGCCGCCCTTCTCCTCGCGAAGGCCCAAGAGATAGGTCTCCGCCTCGTCGTCCCCCTCGTGACGGATCGAGACGATCATCCCGGGCTTCACGATGCCGTCGTCGGTCGCTTCGATGATCTCCGCGGTCTCGAGCATCGCGCGTATCTGCCGCGCCCGGCTCTCTTGCATCCCCTGCTGATCCTTGGCGGTGTGGTACTCGGCGTTCTCGCTGAGATCGCCGTGGGCTCTCGCCGTGGCGATCTCACGGATGATGTTCTCGCGCGCCTCGCCCTCGAGGTGATCGAGTTCCGCCTTCAGCTTCTCGTAGGCGCTCTTCGTTAGCTGCATCTTCTTCTCGTCTGGCATGCGTCTGATTCTAGTAGTTCACCGGGCGACGATTAGGATGCGCCCGTATGGCACGCCTCGAGAGCAAGACATGCATCGTGACCGGAGCCGGCCGGGGCATCGGCAGGGCGATCGCCCTCGCCTTCGCCACGGAGGGAGCCGACGTCGTCGTCAACGACGTGGATGCCGACGCCGCCGACTCGGTCGCGAAAGAGATCGCCGAGCTGGGTGCGTCGGCGATCACGAACAACGCACCGATAGGGACCGTCGATGCGGCCGAGTCGGTGGTCGGCGCGGCTCTGGATTCCTTCGGAGCTCTGGACGTGCTCGTCAACAACGCCGGGATCCTCCGGGACCGGATGCTTCACAAGATGTCCGAAGAAGAATTCGACGCGGTGATCGAGGTGCATCTCAAGGGAACGTGGGCTTGCGGGCGCGCCGCGGTGCAGCGGTGGCGTCCTCTCGCGAAGCAGGAGCTCGCCGACGGGGTCACGAAATACAGGAAGATCGTCAACGTGACGTCACCTTCCGGCCTCATCGGATCGATCGGTCAGTCCAACTACTCGGCCGCGAAGATGGGGATCGTCGGGCTCACGAAGACGTGGGCCAAGGAACTCGGCCCCCTCGCGATAAACGTGAACGCGGTCTCGCCCACCGCCCTCACTGCGATGACCGAGCCGCTGCTCCAAGACCCCGAGGCGGCGAAGAAGAGGATGGCGCGGTTCGCCCTCGGTCGTTACGGCGCGCCGGAAGAGATAGCGCCGGCCTTCGTCTTCCTGGCCTCCGACGAGTCCAACTACATAACCGGACAGATACTGTGCGTCGACGGCGGGCTGGTCATCTAGGGATGGGCACTTTTCTGGAACGATCCGGTTGCTCGTGGAGCAACAGTTCTGTCTAAGAAAATGGAGGGGTTATGAGCCGGGCGTGGCCGTTCGAGTCGAAGAGCGAGGGCATCGAGAAGGTCCGCGAGCCGCGCGACTTCCTCCGGCGGTTCGGCACGGAGGGCACCGAGGCCGTGGTGATCCGCATCGGGATGAACGACGCGCAACTCCTGCTCGTGGACGGGCGCGGATACTGGGACCGGTGGGTTTATCACTCGGTCGAGGACGCCACGCGGGTCGCCGAGGGCCTCGGTCTATCGGTCCACGAGGGCGGATACCCCGAGGAGACGCGCGTCAGGATCGGGAAGTACCAGCCTGGGGCGGAGCACTACGACCGCGCCGCCTATCCCGAGCAGGGAGAGGTCGGGCCCGTCATCCCCTATCCGGAGAATCGTCCTCGTCGCGTGCCGGCAGCCGCTCCGGAGGAGAAGTCGCAGGGGGCCCAGTAGTTCCGCGCCCGGCATCCGAGGTCGTCTTCGTGACGACGTCGGCCTCGTAGACGCGGACGTTCGCGCGGCCGAAGACGCCCGTTCTGCGAGCCGCCCAGCCGCGGAACGCGCGGCGGGCGATGATCTTCACCGCGGCGCGGGTTGGGGGAAGGAGCAGTACGAGGCCGACCACGTCGCTCAAGAAACCGGGGGTCAGCAACAGCGCGCCTCCGAACAGGATCAAAGCTCCGTCCGTCACCTCGTTCGTTGGCATCTGCCCGCGCGCCAAGGTCTGCTGGAGCCGGGCCCAGGTCGCCATGCCCTCGCGTTTCAGCAACCACGCTCCGGCGACGGAGATGCCGATAAGGAGGGCGATCGTGGGGAGAACGCCGAGTTCCTGGGAGATCTGCACGATCACGTACAACTCGGCGATCGGCACGACGAGCAGGAGAACGAAGATGAGTCCGGGCATCACTCCAGTATGCGTCTTCGACGATCTTGGCGAACGCGCATCTGATATGACCTAGTGCGTGACGGTTACGACCGCGGTCAAGAGGATGTCGCCCGACGAGGCGCTCGTCTATATCCACGAGGGCGCCCGCTACGTCGACCTGCGTTCGGTAAACGATTACCTGGACGTCCACATCCCCGGCTCTTTCTCGCTTCAGTACGAGTTCGGGCCCGGCCTTCCGGGACGGGCCCGCGATTGCCTCCCTCTCAGCGTCCCGTTCCTGTTGCTCGAGGACGATGAGTCGCCGATGGAGCCGGTCGCCGCGGCACTGCGCGGTAAGGGGTTCAGTGTCGAGGGGATCCTCGAGGGCGGCATCCGATCGTGGGCCGGCGCGCATGGAACCCCGGCGTCGACGGAGGTCGTCGACGGGAGCGAGCCGGTTCCCGGAACCGTTCTCGACGTCAACGATCCCGGAGCCCGGCCTCCGGAAGATGCGCTGCGTATCTCTATCGAGCAGCTCTGGGGACGCCTCGATGCCGTGCCGAGGACCGGCCCCGTAACGGTGGTCGCCGGCCACGGAGTGCGCGCCGCGCTCGCGATCGGGATGCTCGAGGGGGCCGGGTTCCAAGACGTCGCTTTCATGTGGAGGCGCCCCGCGCCGCCACTCCCGAAGAAGGAGACGCGGCGTTTCTCCTTCCTCCGACCGTTCAGTTAGCCCTCCTCCATCCCCTTCGCGATGAGGAACCCGCGGGCGCGCTCCGTCAGTGGGTACCTCTCCACGAGGCGCCAGAAGCGCTCCGAGTGGTCGGGAACGATGAGGTGTGCGAGCTCGTGCACGATCACGTAGTCGCGCACCCAGGCGGGATAGTCGGCCAGAGTCAGGGACAGGCGGATCGTGCGATCGTCGGGCGAGCAGGAGCCCCACCGGGATCTCTGCGTCTCCACCCAGGAGATCTCGGAGAAGGTCACCCCGTCGAGATACCGGCGCGCCAGGTGAGCGGCCCGCTCCGGGAGCGCGCCGTCGTCGTTAAGGCGTTCCTTGCGCTTCCGCTCCGACATCCTGAGGGACATGCGGGCGACCCATTCCTGTTCCTCCGCCCGCGACATCCGCTCCGGGATCGAGATGATCAGCGCGTCCCCCACGATCTCGGCGGAGATGGTCTTCTTCCGGCGCGTGGAGCGGCGGACCTCGACGCGCTCGAACTGCTCCTCGGCGCCGGGGGAGGCCAGCGGCAGCTGGTTCACGGGAGGCCTCGTCGAGGGGTCATGAGGGCATCCTAGGAGACCGCCGCCGTTCGGACGGGTTTTGTACCTGAGGTACAACCACTTCGAGGGATCTCTGACGAGCTAGGGGTTGCAGAGTGCTTGCAAAAGGATAAGAATCTGTCTCACAAACAAAACATCTCACCGGGCCCCCTCCGTCTATCCGCCCATCCCCCCCGACGGAAGGGGCCCTTTTTCGTTCCGCCCTCACAGAACGCCTCGCAGCGCCAGGCCCGGGAGGGACGTGAGGGAGGTCTCGAGGAGGCCGACGAGAGCGCCCAGCCGCGGGCCCCAGTCGTCCCATCCGGTCCGGCAGGTCTCGGGCGCGTCCCGCAGGAAGCGGTAGGCGATCCCACGTGCGTCCCACGACGAGACGATGGCGCGGTGCCCGTTGATCCCCTTCGGCGGAACGACCCGGGAGGCGCCGCCCAAGAGGGCCCGGTCGGCCGGGACGATCACGTCGTTGGGGATCGCGAGCGCGAGCATCCGGACGCCGAACAGGAACCGCTCGCGCGCCAGCTTCCGCATCAGTTCGGATCCCGGCGCGAGCTGGAGGACGGCCGGAGAGCGGGGATCGGGTAGCGGGCCACCGCGCGCCGCCCAACGCCGGGCACCGTCCAGGACGAGAGGCCCCCAGGACCGGCGCTGCAGGTCGCGAACGAGCCCGGCCGCGGGCGCTCCCGTATGCGGAGTGGCGAACGTCACGAGGTGCTCGATCCGGGGCCTATCTGCCTCCCACTCCTCGGCCGCCAGCTCGAGGTAGGCGCGCGCCACGACTCCTCCCTGGGAATGCGCGATCAGATCGACGCCGGAACCGGGATGGAGGCGACCCACCTCGGCGACGAGGAGTTGTAGCCGCTCCGCCGCCTCCTCCAGGTTCCCGTACGTGTCCGTCGACAGATAGGGCTCGTGCGATCCGTTGCCGGCCGAGCCCTTGTACGAGAAGCGGTACACCTTGTGCTCGGGATAGCCGAGCCATCCGGGGCCGTGCTCGTAGATGTCCGCCGCGATCCCGCCCTTCGTACTGCTGCCGATGCCCGCCACCGCGATCGCCACGTTGTCGTTGGGAGGGTCGGTCGCGCGCGCGAGCCGTTCGTTCGCGACACAGTCCGGGTCCCACGGGACGGGCGCCGGCACGAACTCGAAATGGGATCTGAGGGATGCGGGCGGCTCCCACGCAAGTGGGACGAGATGGATCGCCCCCGCGACGTCGACGGGACCCAGGTATGACTCTGGATCGACGTATCGGCCCTCCAACTTCACGCCGAAGTGAAGGCCGGAGTCGGCGCCGGGATGCGACCCGCCGACGCCGCCGATGGGCTCGCCGGCCCCGACGCGATCGCCGGCCGCGACGTATACCTCCGACAGGATCGAGTAAGTGGTCGCGAGTCCTCCGGGATGGTCGACGGTGACCGCGAGCGACCCGGCGACCTCACCGGCGAAGCTAACGGTCCCGGCCGCCGCGGCCCTCACCGGCGCTCCCGCCGGGACCTGGTAATCGATACCGCGATGACCCGGTCCCCAATCGACTTGGGGAGCCTGGAAGCGGACGGCGACCACGCCCTCGACGGGCGGGATCAACCACGTGGCGGCGGCGGCAGGGGCCGGAGCGAGCGCCAGGATGAACGAAGACACGATGGCCGGGATACGCACGACATCAACCTTGACGCGGGGCGAGCCGGCGGGTTGTGACGGATATCACTCGAAGTGCTCACTGGGAGATGCGCGTCCCCGCGTCCCCTAAAAGGGCATCCTCCGAGCGCTCGATCGAGGTGATCGCCCCCCGGTTACCCGTGGCCTCGACGTAGCGACAGATCGCCTCGATCTTGGGACCCATGCTCCCCTGAGGGAACTGCCCTTCGGCCATGAGCCCGCGCGCCTGGGACAGCGTCAACCCCGCGAGGGGCCTCTCGTTCGGACCGTCGAAGTCGTACATCACAGACTCGACGTCGGTGAGGATCAAGAACGCGTCGGCGCCGAGGTCCGCGGCGAGCATCGCGCTCGCCAGATCCTTGTCCACCACTGCGGCGCAGCCCGTCAATATCCCGTCGGCGTCTTGGAAGACGGGGATACCACCGCCACCCGCGGCGATGACGATCACTCCCTCGTCGACGAGCGCCTCTATGGCACCGGCCTCGACTATCTCTTTCGGGTCGGGTGACGCTACGACGCGTCGCCAGCCGTGCCGGTGCCGGTCCTCGGCGAGGGTCCAGCCTCGTCCTCTCGCCTCTTCAACCTTCTCGGGGGGGATCATCTCTCCCACGGGCTTGGTCGGCGACGCGAAACCCGGATCGTCGCGATCGACGACCGTCTGCGTCACCAACGACACGACGACCGCCGGAAGTCCGGCCTCGTGGAACGAGTCGCTGAGGCATTGCTGAAGCATGTATCCCATGCCGCCTTGCGTGTCGGCGACACACACGTCGAGCGGAAGGAGAGGCAACCCGCCGTGGACGTGGCCCATCTCGCTCCTCAGCAGATGGTTGCCCACCTGCGGCCCGTTGCCGTGGGTGATGACGAGTCGCCAAGGTCCCGCGGTGGCCAGCGCGACGAGGTGTCGGGCCGTCTCCTTCGTGCGGGCGAAGTCCCCCGCGACCGAATCGTCTCCCCCGGGGGCCTGGATGGCATTGCCCCCGAGAGCGACCACAAGAAGAGGAGGGGCGCCGGACACCCCTCCATCTTCTTCCGCAGACGCTGCTTAGATCAGCATTTCTTCTTGGGTGCCGAGCCCGAGTCTCCCTCGCACGCCTTCGGCCCGTTCTTCACCTGCAGGTACGTGAACTTGCGGCCGCTGACGACCTGGTCGAACGTCTCGGAGTCCTGAGAGAGGATCCTTCGACCGACCCTGAGCGAGGCGATCAACTCGTTGTTCTTCGGCTTCTCCTGGAGGGCCTGTACGAGTTCCTCGACGGAATCGACCTTGCCCCCCGTCTCGCCACAATCACCGAACTCGGAGAAGCAGTAGTAGTCGTAGGAGTAGTAGTTGTCCATCCCGCCCCGGATGTCCACATAAGGGCTACGTCTGGTCCGGTTCGGGACCTGGAGTTGAAGGTCCACGATCCTGTCTTCGCCTCCGTCGTACGGGGTGAGGGTGATCTGGTAATCGAGGAGCGAACCCGGCGTCACCTTCAGTCGACGCTTCGCCTCCTTGTATTCACCGCCGTTAACGGAAACGAGCACTTCCGTCATCGTGTACTGCTCCAACTCGTCCTCGAACGTCGCATCGAAGTCGAGGCTCGTGAACTCGACCTCCTCGAAGCGGTTGTAGAAGAGCGTGTAGAGCTCCTGCTCCACCTCGGAGATGGCGAAGTAGTTGATGTCGTATTCGTTGGCGAACACGTTGGAACGGGTGAGCGTCCAAGGTGTGCCGTCTTCTGTCGTTCCGGTGATCGTCCAGGTCCCGGTCGCGCTGCCCTCGCCTATCTCGTCCCGGGTGAAATCGATGTTGCTGAGGAGGTGGGAGAACGCAAGGTAAGGGACGTACTCGGAGTCCAGAACCTGCGTGGCTCCATCGCGCGTTCCGCCGTCCAACTCCGTGATCGTCGACGTGATCGGGATGGCAGGCGGCGACGCCCCCAGCAGACTTCGGATCCCTGCGAAACGATCCTGATCGACGGTGCCGATGGCCGCTCCGACGGTGGCCAGTTTGTATCCACCGTACGCGGGATCGCTCACGATCGTGATCGCATCGGCGAGGTTCGCTCCGAGGGCAGTGGTCCCGGCCGGGTAGTAGAAGAATGGGTGCCCGAAGGCAAGAACCTTTCCTTCGCAGACGTAGGACGTCGTGCCGATGCCCGCGTAAGTAACGTCACCGTAGGACAGAGCGGCGGCGAAGTTACCGCCGGGCACCGGTTCCGTTGCGGGCGCGGCGGCCGCAGACGCAGACGCTCCCGCGTAGGCGAGGAAGGGCTGGTCCTCTTCGCGTAGCGTCTCCTCTAGGTGGTCCATGGCGCGCGTGCCCATGCCGGAAACGCTCAGCGGGGTCATCAACCTCTCCATCCGGCTCGAGGTTCGAGCCACGGATGTATCGGTCGAGCGCGCGACGTTCTTCCTCATCGCGGGGCTGAGCGTCGCCTTCCCCGGGCTTACCGAGGTCATCCCGGGGCCGAAGCCCTCCGCCTCGGCCGGACGCGCCGCGATCTTCAGCATGTCTTCCGCCGGGGTTAGGCCGGCTACCGTGGACGCCCCGAACGAGAGGCCATAGGCAAGAGCCCCCACGAACTTGTCGTCGATGTAGACCGGGGAGCCGGACATCCCGTACCAGATCCCGTTAGCCTCTTGGATCGCCGGACTCGACGTGTCGACCACGATCAGGTCGCGGCCCGGTCCGATACCGTCGGGCATGACGCCCAGGATCTCAACCGAGAAAGGCTCCGGTTCCGTCCCCTTGGAAACGGTGTAACCGGTCCCGACCATGCCCTCCCGCACCTCGCTCACCGGCATGACCGTCGGGCACTCCCCCGGCGTCGCCGTTTGTGCGCCCACCGAAGTCGGAGCCAAAGCGGCCCCGGTTAGAACCGCCACAACTAGAACCGCTCCCGCAGTCCGCCGCATACCGCCCACCTTGCTCATGCTGCCCCCATTCCTTCCTCCTGAGGACTCCCTCGTCCTCAGCCAAAACGACCCCGGCGACCTGTTGTTCTCCGGCGTCTGTTGGACGTGTGCCGGGGCGGAAAGGTTGCCTTGGCTGGGATGGATACTGTCACGAAATGACCACCATCACCTTGATCCCCGGCGACGGCATCGGGCCGGAGGTGTCGGAGGCCACCCGCGCGGTCGTCGACTCGTTGGGGGCCGGGATCGAGTGGGAGGTTCACGCCGCGGGGATCCCGGCGATCGAGACCCACGGAGACCCTCTCCCCGGGCACGTCCTCGACTCCATCCGGCGCAACAGGATCGCGCTGAAGGGGCCCGTGACGACGCCCGTCGGAACTGGATTCAGGTCGATCAACGTCGCCCTTCGGCAGGGACTGGATCTCTACGCGAGCATCAGGCCCTGCCGTCTCTTCCCGGGGGTCCCGTCGCGCTTCGAGGGCGTCGACATCGTCGTGGTCCGCGAGAACACGGAGGATCTCTACGAGGGAACGGAATTCGAAGTCGGTTCCCGCGAGATCGAGAAGCTCCGCGGTTACCTCCGATACATGCACGGGTTCCAGATCGCCAAGGACGCCGGCGTGTCGATCAAGCCGATCTCGGTCTCGGCGACGAGGGCCATCGTCGAGTTCGCGTTCGAATACGCCAAGCGACATCGGCGCCGCAAGGTGACCCTCGGTCACAAGGCCAACATCATGAGGTTCTCCGACGGGGTCTGGCTCGAGACGGGAGAGCGCCTGGCCGAGGACTACCGCGACGTCGGCTTCGAGGCGATGCAGGTCGACGAGCTCGCGATGTGGCTCGCCTGGCATCCACAGGACCTCGACGTCATCGTCCTTCCCAACCTCTACGGGGACATCATCTCGGACCTCTGTGCCGGACTGATCGGGGGCCTCGGCATGGCGCCTGGGATGAACCTCGGCAAGGAGCACGCCGTCTTCGAACCGACCCACGGATCGGCTCCAGACATAGCCGGTCGCGGATTGGCCAACCCCATCGCGATGATCCTGTCGGCCGTCCTCATGCTGAGGCACCTCAAACTGGACGCCGATGCCGATCGATTGGAACGCGCTGTTGCTCGCGTCCTCGCGTCCGGGAAAGCCCGCACGGGCGACCTCCAACCCACGCGTGAGCCGGCGCACACTGCGGACGTCGCCGCGGCGATCATCGCCGCGATCGAAGAAGGCAACTAGGAACGTGATCGACCCGGCCGCGGAGTTCCAGCGCGCGCTCGACTTCACGCATGCGATGGAGGAACGCAGCTACACGCGGAAAGGGCCGTGGCGCTACGGGACGGCCTACTTCCACGACGGGTTCCCGGTGAAGTGGGCTCTCAACTTCCTCCGGGCGGAGGGAGACATCTCGGGTGTCACCGCCTCCGAACTGGCCGAGGACGCCCATCGCGTGCAGGGCGGCGCCGGACTCAACCACCGAAAGATCAACGTCGACGAGCAGGAGACGGGTGACCGACTGGAGCCACAGTTCAAGGAACTCGAATGGCTCGTGCAACGCTTGCTCTTCATGGCACTCCGAGAGCCCCCGTCCGAACGACCCGATGTGCCGGTCACGCTTCTGAGCAATGACGAGATACGTCCGTTCCGTCTGGCCGCCGAGATGACCGAGCATCGCAACTCACCGGAAGACGCGCGCCGGCTAACCGAGAGCATGGTCGTCACCGCCCACGCGACGAACATGCGGAACATCGTCGGATCGATCGACGGCGAGGTGGCCGGCTGGGGCGAGTTCTACTCGGATGGCCGCACCGCGCAGATCGAGAACATAGGCACCTTCGAACGCTTCCGGAACCGCGGTGTCGCGCGCGCGGTGGTGCTGAAGGCCATCGAATTGGCCACGGCCGAGGGCCACGACTTCTTCTTCCTCATCGCCGACGCGAACGACTGGCCGAAGGAGCTCTACAAGAAGCTCGGATTCGAAGAGATCGGCCACACCTACGAATTCATGTTGCGAGGCGACTGACCTCTCCCCGGCTAGGTGCGGGGGTCCCAGCGGGTCTTCGGCGCGATCGGGTCGAGGAGGATGCGGTCCTTGTGGCGCTGGATCGTCTGCAAGAGATGGCGAACCACGTCGTCGTTCAACGGGTGTGGCCGGAGCCCTAGTTCCATCAGCTACGTATTCGTCGCGTTGTAATAGTGCTCCTCGGCTTCGATCCTTGGGTCCTCCAAGCGATCGACGATGACGTTGATGCCGAGGTCGTCCCCCACGCGCTGGACCCTGTCGGCGAGCTGTTGCACTGAGAACTGCTCGGTGAACTGGTTGAAGACACGGTACTCACCGCGATCGGCGGGGTTCTCGACCGCGAGGCGGATGCACTGGATCGTGTCGATGACGTTCAGGAAACCGCGTGTCTGACCGCCGCGGCCGTAAACGGTTAGCGGATAGCCGACGACGGCTTGCACGCAGAAGCGGTTGAGCGCCGTCCCGAGGACCTCGTCGTAATCGAAACGGGTGCACAGCCGTTCGTCCATGTCGGTTTCCGCCGTCTTGATCCCGTAAACGACTCCTTGATTGAGGTCCGTCGCCCTCAGCCCCCAGATCCGGCACCCGAACTGGATGTTGTGTGAATCGTGGACCTTCGACAGGTGGTAGATGGAGCCCGGCAGCTTGGGGTACGGGAGCATGTCCTTGCGGCCCTTGTGCTCGATCTCGATGAAGCCCTCTTCGATGTCGATGTTGGGGGTCCCGTACTCCCCCATCGTGCCGAGCTTCACGAGATGCGCGTCCGGGCAGATATCCCTGATCGCGAACATGACGTTCAACGTGCCCACGACGTTGTTCGTCTGCGTCGCCACGGCATGTCTCCGGTCGATCATCGAATACGGCGCGCTCGGCTGCTCCCCGAAATGAACTACCGACTCGGGACGGAAATCGTCGAAGACATGGTCGACGAACTGCGGATCGGTGAGGTCGCCGATGTAGGAGCGGATGTCGCGTCCCGACACCTCCGACCATGCCTGGATGCGCTCCTGTAGCGAGCGGATCGGGGTGAGGGAGCCGGCGCCCAATTCGATGGACATCGTGCGGCGCAAGAAATTGTCCACCACCGCGACGTCATGCCCCTCGGCGGACATATGCATAGCGGTGGGCCAACCGAGGTAGCCGTCCCCACCCAAGATAAGGATTCGCACGCTCGGCAGGATAAGCGGTTTTCGCTGGTGATGAGTGAGGGTGCTCGCCGGGCCGAGAGATGGCACCATGGGCCGGACATGGCAGAGATCGAAGTTGCTCTGAGTGCAGAAGCTCTCGATATCGGAGCGGCGCTGGATGCCGTCGCGTCCCCGGCTTGTGGGGCCATCGCGAGCTTCATCGGCACCGTGCGCGAGGAGCCGTCGGTTCCGGCGAACGCCGAACGGCGCGTCATCGCCCTCGAGTACGACGCCCACCCGGAGATCGCGACGCGACGACTCCAAGAGATAGCCGATGAGGCCTGCGCCAAATGGGACGTGAGGCATCTGGTCGCGATCCACCGGGTAGGGCTTTGTCCTCTCGGTATCCCGACGGTGTTGATCGCCTGCTCCGCGCCGCATCGAGCGGATGCGTTGGAGGCATGCCGGTGGACGATCGACGAACTGAAGGCATCGGTCCCCATCTGGAAGAAGGAGATCTACGAGGAGGGGCACGCATGGGTCGGGAACGAGGTTCAGGCCGCGCCCCAGTCGCAGGCCGAGGAGGGATAGATGACTGATCTAGCTTTCACTCCCGCCGTCGAGCAGGCGGAACTCGTTCGGACGCGGGAGGTGTCCCCCGTCGAACTCGTGACGCTCTATCTGGAGCGCATAGAGAAGTTAGACGGGCAACTGAATTCCTACGTGACGGTGACGGCCGATGAGGCCATGGCCGCCGCGCGCGCCGCCGAAGAAGCCGTCACTTCGGGAGCAGATCTTCCTCCCTTCCACGGCGTGCCGATCTCGATCAAAGACCTCTTCGAGACGAAGGGCGTGAGGTCGACCTTCTCGTGCCGCGCACTCGCCGAGTACGTACCCGATCAGGACGACAATGCGGTGCGTCGGATCAAAGAAGCCGGCTTCATCATGCTCGGGAAGACGAACACCTCCGAGTTCGGCACCGTTCCGGTTACGGAATCGCTCTTGAACGGGATCGCGAGGAATCCGTGGAACACGGATCACACCCCCGGCGGCTCCAGCGGGGGCGCGGCCGCGGGGGTCGCGGCCGGCCTGGCGCCGGTGGCACACGGCTCCGACGGCGGGGGTTCCGTCCGTATCCCCTCTTCCTGCTGCGGTCTCTTCGGGATCAAACCGTCGCGCGGCCGCATATCCGCGGGTCCGCGGCTGGGCGAGTACTGGCACGGTTTCTCCACTCAAGGGTCGATCGGCCGGACGGTCCGCGATGCGGCTGCTCTGCTCGACGTGATGCAGGGCTACGAGGTCGGCGATCCCTATTCCGCACCGGTGCCCGAACGCCCATTCTCCGATGAGGTCGGACTCGACCCGGGGAAGCTGAGGGTTGGATACACGCTCACGAACCCGAACGAGGTCGAAGTCGATCCGGTGGTGAAAGAGGCAGTCGCGGCTGCGGCGAAGTTGTTGGAGTCGCTCGGACACTCGGTGGAAGAGGTCGATCCCGGCTGGGTGGACCCGGCGCTCGCACCGCAGTTCATCCAGTTGATCCAGACCGGCACCGCCGTGGTGGACTTCCTTCCCAAGGATCAGATCGAACCGCTGAATCGATTCCTCATCGAGAACGCTCATCAGATATCGAGCGTCCAGCACATACAGGCACTGGCTGCCGTCCAATCCTTCGCCCGGAGGGTGATGGCGTTCTGGAACACGTACGACATCCTCCTCACGCCGACGCTGGCGCTTCCGCCGCTTCCCGTCGGTTTCATCTTCTCGGACGACGACCCGATGATGCAGCTCGTTCGATCGGGGATGTTCATCCCGTTCACTCCCACCGCGAACGTCACCGGTCAGCCCGCGGTTTCGGTGCCCCTTTATCGGAGCGACGCCGGCCTACCGATCGGCGTCCAGTTGATGGGTCGCGCGTTCGACGAAGCGACCTTGATACGGCTCTCGGCACAACTGGAAGAGGCCGAACCGTGGGCCGGAGAACGTCCACCGCTCGGATGACCTTCCGAGCTTCCGTCGTTACGGTCAGCGATGGGGTGTCCGCCGGGTCGCGCGCCGATTCGTCGGGCGACCTGGCGGAGGGATTGCTGACCGCGGCGGGGTTCACGATGGCAGAACGAACCGTCGTCGCCGATGATCTGGACGCCATAGCTACTCTGCTGGAGACGATCGCGTCGAGCGGGGTCGATCTGCTCGTGACGACCGGCGGGACGGGGTTCGGCCCCCGCGACGTCACGCCCGAGGCCACGCGGAGGGTGATCGAACGGGAGGCCCCCGGCCTGGCCGAGCTCATGCGGGCCGCAGGTTTGGCTCACACACCGATGGCCGCGCTATCGCGTGCGATAGCCGGCATCAAGGGCACGACCTTGATCCTCAACCTTCCCGGAAGCCCGAAAGCGGTCGAGGAGAACCTGCGGGCCGTGCTCCCGGTCCTGCCCCACGCGCTCGAGACGCTGGCGGGCCGGACGGAGCACGGGGGCACCTCGGCCCATACCGGATAGGTTTGACCTTCTTTCCGTCTGTGTGTGGGGGGGATCGGTGAACGACAAAGCTATCGAGCAGACGATCGAGGCTCTGTTGGAGGAACGCAGAACGTTCGCTCCCCCCGAAGCCTTCGCCCAGCAGGCGAACGCAGCCGACCCATCGATCTACGCCGTTGCGGAACGCGACCCCGAGGGCTGGTGGGCGCAGCAGGCCGAACGACTCGATTGGTTCAAGAGATGGGACACGGTCCATCGCTGGGATCCGCCGTTCCACCAGTGGTTCGTCGGCGGCCAGATCAACGCGGCCCACAACTGTCTCGACCGCCACGTGACGTCGAACGGCGATCGGGTCGCGTATCACTGGATAGGCGAGCCCGGAGAGGCGCGGACGATCACCTATGCCGACCTACACGAAGAAGTTTGCAAACTGGCGAACGGGCTGAAGTCGCTCGGGATCGGCAAAGGCGACCGCGTAGCGATCTACCTCCCGATGATCCCCGAGCTTCCCGCATCGATGCTGGCGTGTGCCCGGATCGGCGCTCCGCACTCGGTCGTCTTCGGCGGCTTCTCGAGCGAGGCACTCCGCGACCGGATCAACGACGCCGACTGCAAGATCCTCATCACCGCCGACGGCGGCTACCGGCGGGGAGACATCGTTCCGCTGAAAGCCAACGCGGACGAGGCCCTCGAGGCCACGCCCTCGATCGAGAAAGCCATCATCGTCCGCCGCACCAAGGAGGACGTCCCCTGGCAGGACGGACGCGACATCGATTACGCCGACGTGGTCGCCGGCGCCTCCGCAGACTGTCCCGCGGAGCCACTCGACGCGGAGGACATGCTCTACATCCTCTATACGTCCGGAACGACGGGCAAGCCCAAGGGGATCGTCCACACGACCGGCGGCTATCTCACCGGAGTCAGCTCGACGCACCAACTCATCTTCGACATCAAGCCCGAGACCGACGTCTTCTGGTGCGCCGCCGACATCGGCTGGGTCACCGGGCACTCGTACATCGTCTACGGCCCCCTCGCGAACGGATGCACGTCGATCCTCTACGAGGGCGCTCCGGACTACCCCGACAAGGATCGCTGGTGGTCGATCATCGAGGAGTACAAGGCGACGATCCTCTACACCGCCCCGACCGCGATCCGTACCTTCATGAAATGGGGAACCGACTATCCGGGGAAGCACGATCTGTCGTCGCTGCGCCTTCTTGGCTCGGTCGGGGAGCCGATCAATCCGGAGGCGTGGGTCTGGTACCAGGAGTTCATCGGCGGCGGGAAGACGCCGGTCGTGGACACGTGGTGGCAGACGGAAACGGGAGCGATAGCGATCACGCCGTTACCCGGGATCACGACGCTCAAGCCGGGATCCGCGACACGGCCCTATCCGGGCGTAGTCGCCGATGTCGTCGACGAGGCCGGTCGGTCGGTCGGACGCGGCGGAGGCGGCTACCTCGTACTGAAACGGCCCATACCTTCGATGTTCAGGACGATCTTCGGCGACGAGGAACGGTACCGAGAGACCTATTTCTCGAAGTACGGGAACGAGACCTACTTCCCCGGTGACGGGGCGAAGCTCGACGAAGACGGCTACTACTGGCTGCTCGGACGGGTCGACGACGTGATGAACGTCGCCGGCCACAGGCTCTCGACCTATGAGGTGGAATCGGCGCTCGTCGACCATCCCTCGGTGGCGGAAGCTGCGGTCGTCGGCCGGAGAGACCCCCGCGAGGGTGAGGTGATCGTCGCGTTCGTCACACCGAAAGGAGGGCATGAGGGGAACCGGGACCTGATGGATGAGCTCCGTGCACACGTCTCTAAGGTGATCGGCAAGATCGCACGTCCCCACTCGATCGTGTTCACGGACGATCTTCCGAAGACGCGGTCCGGGAAGATCATGCGGAGGCTTCTCCGAGACGTGGCCGAGGGTCGCGAGCTGGGAGATGTGACCACCCTGCAGAACGCTCCGATCCTCGAGGAGATCAGCGCGAAAGCAGGTTCGATAGGCGACGAAGAAGGATAGGGAGACACCGAGACAAGGAGGTCACGTGGCGGAAACGATCACGACAGACACCGCGCAAGAAGTCATGGAGGAAGCCCAGGCCCCCCTGGGACGCAGGCTTCTTGCTGAGTTCGTCGGAACGCTCGCCTTCGTAGCGATCGGCACCGGCGCGGCGACGGCCCTTCTGCTTGGCCCCCCGAGGGCGCTGGGAGGCATCTCACAGCAACTCGGAGGCGACCCCAACCAGGAGGCGGTTTTCGGCGCGCTGCTCGGCACCAACTTGGGCGACGTGTTGGGACTCGCGCTCGCCTTCGCGCTGGGTCTCGCGGTATTGGTCTATGCGTTCGGAGGGATCTCCGGAGCACATTTCAACCCGGCAGTCACGTTCTCCCTCGCCGTCAGCCGGCGGTTCAGGTGGAAGGACGTTCTTCCCTACTGGGTGGTGCAATGCATCGGAGGGATCGCGGGGGCCGCGATCGTGGCCGGGATGTACAGAGACTCCAACCCCGGCGACCAACTACCGGGCGGCGAGAGTGTGCTCTTCGGGGCAACGACACTGGCGCCCGACGTGTCTCAGTGGCAGGGTCTGCTCGCCGAGGCGTTCATAACGTTCATCCTCGTCACGGCGATCATGGCGATCGCCGTCGATCCCCGAGCGCCGAAGGGCTGGTCGGGCCTTGTCATCGGTTTCTCGCTGGGCGCCGGCATCATCGTGACCGCGGCCATCACCGGAGGATCGGCCAACTTCGCGCGGACGCTCGGCCCCTTCGTCGTCTCGATGCTCTTCGATGAAGCGCCCAACATCCCGTGGGGCGATCTCGGGGTTTACGCCGGAGGACCCTTGATAGGAGGCGCGGCCGCGGCACTCGTCTACGAGAGCGTGTCGGGTCTCGAACTGGTGTCCCCGGCCCCCCATCCCGGCGCCGCGACCCCGACGACCGTCGATAGCCTCGTCGAGGAGGCGCACACGCACCCCGCGAGCGAAGGGCATCCGCACTCGCACGGCAGCGAGATCCACAGTCATCCGCACGATCACACGAGCGGGCCCGGACACGAACATCCGCATTAGGTAGCTCGTCTCCGTTGGAAGGCCCCGGGGCTCCCGGGGCCTTCTTCTTTGTCCACGACGCCTGAAGTTTTCGCGTAGCCTCCGCGCCGTGGACACCTCTCCTC
>JBOGXG010000270.1:0-2965 GCA_050694195.1 Actinomycetota bacterium
CCCCTCCGTACTCCATTTGAGCGCGGTGGCGACCCGGGAGCGCGCGATCTCGAAGGTGCGATCGACCTCGGCTCGAAGATCTCCCAGAGAATCCCTATCCTCGGCCTCGGTTGCCACCTCGTGCCCCTGGGGACACCGTCCGTCCGTGACATCGACCTCGGCGTCGCATCCCTTGCAAAAAGCCTTCATCGGCACATCACACACGAAATGGGGGCCGCGATGCTAGAGGCGGCGCGCCGACGAAGGGTGGACCGGGGAAGAAGTCCCATGAGGCCGATGATAAGTGCGCTTGTGCCCCGGGGTCGGTTTTTCTAAGCGTCCCCGGCGGCGGCCTCGGCCCGAGCAGCGTCGAGCGCCTGTCTGGTCGGCCATCTCGTCTGCCAATGGGGGTCTAGATCCTTGATGCGCTCGCGTTGCTTCCTCGCCAACCGCATCATGACCTCGAGAGCCTTCGGCTCCTCCTCTGCGTCTCGGAGCTCGACGATGCCCGCGGCGACCGCACGCTCCAGGAAATCCTGGCCGTTCGGCGAGCGAACCAGGATCATCGTCCATCCCTCCATGCCCAACCCACCGCAGGAGAGGTCGGCATGCTCGGCGGCGAAATCCGGACAGTGATGACACCATTCGTTGGCGAACGGTCTGCATTCCTTGAGGGGGATGTTGATGTCGGTCCCGTCCTTCAACGTCACGATGACCTTCCCTTTGACATTGATCTTCGTGACGTCCTCGAGGCGGATACCCAGTTCGTGCTCGAGCTTGCCGACGATGAATGCCTCGTAGTCGAACGTCTCCGTACACATCAATCCGATGACGAGCCTGACGTTCCGCGTCCAGCGCTTTATCCCCGCCGCGGCGATCTGCCTCACCGCGGTCGCTTCGCAGGAGACCCCTACGAGGGCGATGTTCTTGCACTTCGCGGCGGCGGCCTCTTTGAGTCCGAGAGGTGTCGCGCAATAGGTATAGCGGGAACCCGCGGTCGCGCGCAGTTCCTCCGCCGTCCGGACGAGCCGCGGCTCGTCCAACCACGGAACCTTCTCCGACGGAGCCGCCACCACCGCTCCGTCGAGCTCGCCCGAATCCAGGGCCCATCCAAGGAGCGCGGCAACGGCGCCTCCATCCTGTCCGCGCTCGAGGTACGCGGTCTCCCGCGCTCTGACGAGCGTCTTGTACCGGTAGGGTCCTTCGACCTGCTTCTCTTCCCTGTGGATCCCGTCACCGAAGACGAGCGTCTCGATCGCCGCGACGTCCGGGTCGAGCCGTGGGCATGCCATCGCACAGAGGGAGCACCCTTCCTCACCATGCCAGCAGTTGTCGAACGGGGATCGCGCATCGGTCTGGACGGGATCGAAATCCTGCAGTTCCAAAACCTTGTGGGGGCAGGCCACAACGCACGCCGAACAGCTACAGCAGATCTCGGTGGCGACGATCTCCTCGTAGAGATGTTTCCAATGTTTGCGCTCGCTGATGGCCACGGATGATCCTCCTAATGCTGCAGGGGGCGACTTCGGCGGCGCCAGGCCAGGATGGTAGCGGGTCTAACCTGGGCCCGATGGACAACCTCACCGTCGTCAAGACCCCGGCCGGATGGGCCGAGCGCGTCGCCGACTTCGTCGCATCGGCGAACGACACGCCGGAGAACCAGATCGGCTACTACGGGGATGATACGTCCCAGATCCGTCATTCCTTGCTCACGGAGTCACCCGAGATCATCGGCAGATCCACGGTCGCAGTGATGGGGGCCGAGGTCGTCGGCTTCCTCGGCGCCGAGGCAGATTCAGGGGTGGGGCGCGTGTGGTTGTTCGGACCTACCGTCACCCATCCCGAGTGGGATCGTGTCTCGGACGCGCTGATCGCGGAACTGTCTCCCCTACTGCCGTCGGATGCTCCCGAACAGGAGCTCTTCTTCAACGTCGCGAACGCTCGCTGCGCGCGCTTCGGCGAGCGTCATGGTTTCGCGCGGTACAAGGACTGCGAGATCCTGCGCTTCCAACGCAAACAGGTATCGGACCTGCCGGCCGGTGACGCGCGCGAGGTCCGCGACGACGAATCGGCCTCACTGGCGGCTCTCCACGATCGCCTCTTCCCGTCGGCTCCCTGGACCGGGCGACAGGTGATGGAGCGTCGTGGCCGGCACGAAAAGGTCTTCGTCGCGGAGGACGCCGGTCCCGTCGTGGGCTACATCCACGCCCGCGTGGATCCGGCGTTCCCCGAGGGGAACATCGAGTTCGTCGGTGTCGTCGAGACCTCGCGTCGGCGGGGCGTGGGCACCCGTCTCGTAGCGAGCGCGCTGAAGTGGATGTTCTCCTTCGACCACATCGAAGTGACCTGGTTGACGGTGATGGAGGACGATCCGGGGGCGCGCAGGCTGTACGTGGGACTGGGGTGGGATCCCATCCACGCGATGAGATCCATGCGTAGGTCGATCCTCTCGTGAACGTCGCGGGGATACTGCCGGTCAAGTCACCGGCGGCAGCCAAGGGACGCCTCGCGGGCGACCTCCACCCCGCCGCTCACGCGGCCGTCGTGGAGGCATTGCTCCTCGATGCCCTCGACCTCTGTCTCGCAACGAGCGAACTGCGGTGGTGGGTGGTGAGCGATGACGACTCGGTTCTGATCGACGCGAAGGAGCGCGGGCTCGAGACACTGCGGGACTCCGGGCATGGGCTCAATGCGGCGGTAGGCGAAGCCCTGGACAGGGCGGAGCGTGAAGGTGCGACGGCCGCCATCATCATCCCGTCCGACGTCCCGCTCGCGCGGCCTGAGGACATACGCGATCTGCTCGATACGGGGGCTACTTCCGACGTCGTCGTCGTTCCTTCCGGCGCCGACGGCGGGACGAACGGACTCTTCCTGCAGCCGGCCGATCTTCTTGAACCGAGCTTCGGGCCCTCCAGTCTCCAGGCTCACCTCGACGCTGCCGAGGAGGCCCGCGTGCGCTGCTCGGTCTTGCCGCTCCCACGGCTCG
>JBOGXG010000271.1:0-1933 GCA_050694195.1 Actinomycetota bacterium
TGCACGAGATCTCGAGCGAGCGAGAGAAACCGACGGAGCCCAGGTGCGTCGACGTCCAGTTGGGAAATGTGACGGCGCCGCTTCCCTCGCCGAACTCGATCGAACCGGGGCACGGCAGATACGTCGAGGTCGACGCGACACCCAGGGATAACGCGGCCTCCGCGGTGGCGAGCTTGAAGGTCGATCCCGGTGTGTACGCGACCCCCATCGTGCGATTGATGAGCGCGTCGTCCTCGGGCACCTCTTTCGTCCGGTAACCGAGCTGCTTGTACTCCTTCGTCTGGAGGCCGTCGGCGAGGATCCTCGGGCTGTAGGTCGGGAAGCTCGCCATCGCCACGACACCGCCGCTGTTCGGGTCGAGGACCACCGCGGCCCCGTCCGTAGCGCGATATCCGGCGCCTCGGTTGGCCTCTATCCCGGACGCGAGCGCCTGCTCGGCGAGCCTCTGGATCCGGATGTCGAGCGTCGTGACGAGATCGCTGCCGGGCTCCTCCTCCTGGATCACCTCCGGGATGCCGCCCACGCGCTTGCCCGAGGAGTCGACGACGAGTCGCTCGAGCGACGGCGTGCCGCGCAGTTCTCGGTCGTAGCTTCGCTCGAGCCCGGAGCGACCAACTATGTCGCCGGCCCGGTAACGGGGCCGGGCGTTCTTGAAGTAGTCGGACTTCAGTTGCTCTTCGGTCACCTCGCCGACGTAACCGAGGATCTGAGCGGCCCACTCACCTTGAGGGTAGAAGCGCACGGGCCTGGACTCGATCTGAACACCGACGAAGTCCTCATTGTTCTGCGTGATGACGTTCATCACCCGTCTCGGCACGTCGTTGGCAACCGCAACCGGCTTGTACGGAGAAACGGTCACGTCCTTGAGCCGACGGTTCAGTTCCTTGACCTTCACGTCGAGCAGTTCCGAGAGCCTGCGGAACACGGCTCGCTTCTTGACGGGCGTCTCGAGGATCTCGCGATCGACCGTCACCGACGGGGTCGAGCGGTTATCCACGAGAACGTAGCCGTTGCGATCGAGGATCCGACCGCGCGGTGGCTCCGATTGCACGAGACGAACCCGGTTCTCCTTGGCGAGAACCCTGAAGTCCTCCGCGGCGAGGACCTGTAGGAACCAGATGCGCGAGAAGAGCGCGACGAACGCGGCTATGACGAAAACGGCCAGGAGCGCGAGACGTAGCTTCGTCCGATCGATACCGGGGGCCTCCGCACCGCCGCTGAACACGTCCTTCGGGATCAGAACCGCACCACCCTCTCGGGTCTAACCCGATCGGCGATGCGCTTGACGACCGGGAAAACGAACGGCGTCAGGAGCGTGTTGTAGAGGACGACGAGTCCGGCGATCTTGGCGGTGTCGGCGATGCTCACCCATCGCTCCCCCATCATGATCGCGAGGAGGGCGTAGCTTCCCTCGGCGATGGCGGAGGCGAAGGCGACGCTGATCACCGGTGTCCAGACCGACTGCGACGGGATATAGCTGCGGATCAGACCGACGCCGTAGCCGACCATCGTGTAGACGAGAGCCGTGAGTCCGAGGATCGACTCGGGAAGGAGGAGGTCCTGGAACAGACCGCCGAGGAATCCCACGACGACTCCCATGACCTCGCCCTCCAGGTAGGCGAGGGACACGACCACCACGAACAGCAATTGCGGGATCACGCCGAGGATCGTGACCTTGGTGAGAAGGGTCGATTGGATGGCGAGGGCGACGATGAGGATCGCCGTGACGGCTGCGGGGCGGGCCATGCTCAGATCGGCGGTGCCCAGGCGGTGGGATCTGGCATCCACGCTCACTCCGCGTTGCCCACCTGGACGGTCTCGCCGGTTCCAAGCAGGACCTGAACGACGTTGAGGTCGTTGAAGTCCACGTACGGCTCTATCTCGATGTTCAACTCCGCGGCGCGCTCGTCGCCGCCGACCTTCGATATGAAAC
>JBOGXG010000272.1:0-4830 GCA_050694195.1 Actinomycetota bacterium
GCTCTACGTCGAGACCTGGCTGCCGGAGGCTAAGGACGGCAACGAGCCTCCCAAGAAGATCCCCACGCTCCTCGTCATGACTCCGTACGTGAAGCAAGGCGTCGAGGAGTACCCGGCGTCGGAGACCAGCCCCGGCTTCATCGATTACTTCACCGCTCGCGGTTACGCGGTAGCACAGCATCACGTGCGCGGTACCGGTGAGTCCGGTGGATGTCTCGAGCAGACCGCGGCGAATCAGGTCGACGACGGCGCCCGGGTCATCGAGTACCTCGGCAAGGAAGCACCGTGGTCGAACGGCCGGGTCGGGATGTACGGCGCGTCCTACGACGCGGAGACCCAGATCTCCACCGCCGGGCTCGGCGATCCCAAGAGGATCAAGTACTTGAAGGCGATCGTGCCGACCGCGTCGGTCGGATCGCAGTACGACTGGAACTTCATGGACGGCGTCCCGTGGACCGGACAACCGTTGATCGGCAACGCCGGTTACCTGCTGCTGACCAGCCTCATCCCCGGCGATACCGTCGCTCCGCAACACCACGCCGAGAAGATGACGTGCCAGGGCGAGGTGATGCTGAGCTCCGCCGACCAGAACGGCGATTACACGGAGTACTGGCAGAACCGCGAGTACCGTCAGGGCGCGCCGAAGGTCAAGGCCGCGACGCTCTTCGTGCACGGCCTGCGAGACTTCAACGTGCAACCGATCACCCTCGCCGGTTTCTTCGATCAGATGTCGCCGAAGACACCGCACAAGGGACTGTTCGGCGTTTGGAACCACGCCTTCCCGCACAGCCACGGCGCCGTTGCGCCGGAGTGGGAGCGCGCCGACTGGTTCGACATGTTGACGGCGTGGTACGACCGGTACCTCAAAGGTCTCGACACCGGGGTGGAGAAGTGGCCGGACGTGCAGGTGCAGTCGTCCGACGGGCAATGGTGGACGACCGAGGAATTCCCCACGATGGGCAAGCCTGCCGGTCAGCTCGCGCTCGGCCCCGAAGGCGCTCTCGGAGTGACCAAGCCCAAGGACGCGACGGCCTATAGCGAACAGCTGGTTCCCGGCGATCCTGCGGAAGGCGAGTTCGCGGTCTTCGAGACGGCGCCGGTCAAGAAGCCGCTTCATCTCGCCGGCCAGCCCGTGCTCGATGCGTGGATCCAGTCGAACTCACCGGACGGGCACGTCGCGGTCGAACTCGAGGTCATCGGTAAGGACGGTGAACCCCTCGAGCACGGCGGCGGCTCCGCGGAAGCGCAGGCGACCTACGGCGTCCGCTCGCTGCAGCACATCGAGCCGATGCGCAAAGGCTGGTTCGCGCAGGAAGCGGGCATCGAGTTTCCGGTGGACGAACCGACCAAGGTCGAGATCCGCTTCCTCCCCACCGATCTCGTCGTTCCCAAAGGTGGATCGCTCCGCCTGACGGTGTCCGGCTCGGTCGCCTACTCGAAGGGTGAATCGCTCCCGTCCGGCGCCGCCGCCGAGATCACCCTCCTCCACGACTGCGACTATCCCAGCGCGCTCCGCTTCCTGATGCCCGACCCGAAGGCGGAACTCCTCAACGTGCGCGAGGAGGACGAGTTGAAAACGCCGAGGCTGTCGTCGAAGAGGCAAACGGTGGGCGTCAGGGACGGTGGAGGAGTCGCGTCAGCAAAGGTCTGCGGTCGCAAGCCGGCCCTCACCTCGGCGCTGAAAGGTTTCCCGGGGCGCTAACTCAGAGACGCTCGGGGTCCACCGCGGGGAGCCCGTCGAGACTCGTGACGTTGTTCTCCCGCACGTACCGTTCGACGCCGTCGGGGCCGAACCCCTTCAGCCGCTTCTCTATCCAGAGGTCGCGATGCGGTCGTTCCCCCTCGAACGTCATCAGGGGGACCGAGTAGCCGCAGGAATCGGCGATGCCCCCGACCTCGACCTCGATGATCGAGCGGACCCCCTCCGCCGGAACCGTCGCCTGCGAGAAATAGGGGCGTAGTTCGGCGAACGCGGGATCTCCGGTCAGGTGAACGCGCCCCGAGCCGTGCAACCGTACGATCCGGGGACGGCCGTCGAAGGCGCAGAACATGAGCACCACCCGGCCGTTCTCCCTGAGGTGCGCGATCGTCTCGACGCCGCTCCCGGCGATGTCGAGATAGGCGACCGCGGTCGGGCCGAGCACGGTGAACATCCCGGCGCCGCCCTTCGGCGAGACGTTGATCAGTCCCTCAGGCGCCAGCGGCGCGGTGCCGATGAAGAACAGGTGCTGGTCGAGGAGCCAGCGCTCCAAGGATCCGTCGATCGTGGCGTACGTCCGTCCCATGGCTCCAGCCTACGGGGAGGCCCTATGCGGCGGGTACCCCTCTAGGGGCGGGCCTTCCTCGATTGCGTATGTGAAACATGGTCGTGCCCGTTCTGTACTAGGCCCACGTCGGCAAAGGAAGAAACTTGAAACTCCCTCGGTTGGTGCTGTTCGTTCTCGCGTGCCTGCTCGGCAGCACGGTGGCCGTGACGACCTCGGCAGCGTCCTCCGGTGACGGCCGGCGATCCTCTTCGGTCCGGGTGTCTCGCCAGCAGGGCCGGACCGACGCGTTCTGGCGAAGAACGCTCAGGCTCGCCAAGCCGGCCCCGATGCCGGCGGCCGGTCGCGGTTCGCAAGCCGTCGCCCAGGCGCGGGATCACGGCGGCGGAGATCCGGTGCTGATCCCGTCCACGGGTCCCCAGGACCGGAGCATCATCACGCTGAACAGCGTCGTCGACGAGGCCCCGCGCTCCGGTGCCGCCTACCCCGAGATCGACTTCAGCAGTTCCGAGATCGACGAACCGAGCGAACCGCCGTACGTACGACACGGCAAAGTGATCTTCGAGAACGACGGCAGACGTTTCCAGTGTTCGGGGACGATCGTGACGAGCGCCAACGAGAGCCTCGTCGCCACCGCGGGTCATTGCCTGTTCGACGAGATCACCCACCAACCGAACAGTGCCACCAGTTTCATCCCCGGTTACGAGGATGGGAGCGCCCCGTTCGACGTCTGGGAAGCGACGCATATCTATACGACGCCGCAATGGGCAAACGAGTCCGACGTTCGATTCGACATAGGCATGATGGTGGTCGAGGAGCGGGCCGGTGCCTCCCTGCAGGACTCGTTCGGCGCCCGAGGGATCGCTTTCAACCAAGGGTCGATGCCACTGTTCGATTCGTTCGGCTATCCCGCGGAGCCTCCGTTCACCGGCGGGAGGCTTCGGATGTGCGATTCGAGCCGTGGGTATCCGGACCCGGTGTATCGGTCTATCGCTCCGAACGCGATCGGCTGCGACATGAACGGAGGCTCGAGCGGCGGCGGCTGGGTGATCGAGGTTGGTGGGGACAGAGCCGTCAACTCGGTTAATAGCTACTTGCGCGGGATGCTGCCCGGAATCATCTTCGGTCCCTATTTCGGCGAGGCGGCAAAGGACCTGTACGACTACGCCGCGGGGATCTCCGAAGGACCGGTACCCGGCGCATCCACGTCTTCGACCCCGACCCCCGCGGCGTCGCCGGCGGTACACGGCGGGAGTCTGACGCTGAGGTTCGTGAAGCATCTCAAGGCGAGGATCACCCTGCGTTCGGACTTCCCCGCTTGCGCTGCAAGGCGTGGTGTCGCCGTCTACAAGCTGTTCAACCGGCGGCAGGGAAGTTTCGTGAACGCGGGGATGACGGATGCGTCCGGGTCCGTCACGATCAGGTTGTCCGACAAGAGGGGACGGTATTTCGTCGACGCCCCGGAGACATCGGCCGATCCCCAGAACGTTTGCCTGCAGGTCCAATCGCGCGCGAAAAGACACCGGCACTGAGCGGCCGGCCGGGGCTTCCGGGATTACGTATGGGAATCCCTTTCGCCCTGTTCTGTACTAGGAGCAAGTCGGCGAAAGGAATACCTTGAAACCCTCACGGATAGTGGCCTTAGTCCTGGTGTGCCTGCTCGGCAGCACCCTCTTCGCGAGCGCGGCACCTGCGTCCTCGAACGATCGGTCAACGACACGGAAGGTCGCATCCTTCGATGTGCAACAGCACGGGCAACGGTTCTGGCGCCGGGTTGCCAGAACGGCGAAGCCCCTGGCCGGAGAGGTAGTGAGACGGCAGCCCACCGCCGCGCGAACGTCGGGGGCCGACGACGAAGTAGGCACCCCCTATTCCGTCCCTCCCCAAGCGCCCACCGCCCCGGTCGCCCCGGAGGCGAAGCGGTCGACCTCCACGCGGCAACGGGAGCGGGTGCCGAGCGGCCGCGCGGCCGCCCTTCCGGATCCGATCCCCTTCACCCTTAGCGAGATCGCGAACGTCACCGCGTATCCCAACGTGACCCACGGGAAGATCTTCGGCGAGATGGTGGTGGATGGAGCCAGGCAGAGGTTCGTCTGCTCCGGGACGATCGTTTCGAGCCAGAACCAGAGCACCGTCGCGACCGCAGGGCATTGCGTCTACGACCCGGACGAGAGCGTGGGCGTCTCCGCGATCTCGTTCGCACCCGGTTACCGAAACGAGGTCGCCCCCTTCGGTTTCTGGGAAGCGGAGAAGGTGTACTCGACGCCTCGATGGACGCAGTCGGGTGACCACCGGTACGACGCCGCGATGCTCGTGATCGACCAGGGGAGCAGGCCCGATCCGATCCAGGAAACGTTCGGCTCGCGGGGCATCAGCTTCAACCGTTCGCCGCTGCAGATGTTCGACGCATACGGTTATCCGGCCGGTCCTCCCTTCGATGGCGAGAAGCTGTGGATGTGCGATTCCGAACAGAGCGTGCCGGACGACAACTACCCGAGCACGCCGGTGCCCCCGTTGGGCATGGGATGCGACATGACCGGCGGCTCGAGCGGCGGCGGCTGGGTGA
>JBOGXG010000273.1:0-7936 GCA_050694195.1 Actinomycetota bacterium
GCTGCGACAGCCGCCACGATGCCGTACCCACATCGTCGGAGGCTTCCCTCTTTGACCATCCGATGGATGCGGTGCTTCGGGAGGCCGAGCGCGGCAGCCTGGTGGACGTGTCCTGCGCCCGCCTGGCGAGCAAGTAACTCGAAGAAAGCCTTCTCAGAACTCATCCTGGTGTTCTAGACCGCGGTCTCACCTGAGGCTGTGACCGGCCTCACTTTCCACGACGATTCGGTTGCTCGTGGAGCAACAGTTCTGTCTAAGAAAATAGGGTCCGGGGGGTGGACTTTGATGTCGGGCCGGAGCTGGATGCTTTTCGGGCCTCGGTGCGCGCCTTCGCCGAGAAGGAGATCGCGCCGCTCGTAGACGCCGCCGAGGCGGCCGAACGGACGCCGATCGAGACCTTCCGCAAGGCGGGCGAGGCCGGGTTCCTCGGGATCCGTTATCCCGAGGAGGTCGGTGGGTCCGGCGCGACGGTCCTCGCCGAGACGATCCTTCGCGAGGAGTTGGCGCGGGTCTGCTCCGGGATCGCGGCGGCACTTTCGGTGAGTTCGCACCTCGGCACCTATCCGATCCATGCGTTCGGTTCGCTGGAGCAGCAAGAGCGCTATCTCATCCCCGCGCTCAAGGGCGAGAAGGTGAGTGCGTTCGGCCTCACCGAGCCTCAGGCCGGCTCCGACGTGCGCGGCATCAGAACGAGAGCCACGAAGCAGGGGGACGGGTGGGTCCTCAAGGGCCGCAAGACGTTCATCACCAACGCGACGATCGCCGACTTCATGATCGTCGTTGCGTACACCGATCCCGATGCCGGCATCGACGGGATGGGGCTGTTCGTCGTCGATCTCCCCGCGGACGGAGTCGCGATCACCAGGATCAAGAAGATGGGGCATCTCTCGTCCGAGATCGGCGAGGTCGCGCTCGACGACGTCGTAGTTCCAGACAGCGCGTGCCTCGGCGGCGCGCACGGCGCGTGGAAGAGGGTAATGAACACACTCGGCATCGGCCGGGCGGTCGTGTCCGGCGGCGCCTTGGGGGTGGGATCGGCCGCGATCGAGCTCGCCGTCGAATACGCCCGGGATCGCGAGGCCTTCGGCGCGCCGATCGCGAGCTACCAGGGGATCTCGTTCCCGCTCGCCCAGGCCCATGCCCGGCTCGAGGCGGCGCGCCTCGCCGTCTACCAAGCCGCCTGGCTGTTCGACGAGGGACGGGATCCGGTCGAAGAGGTCTCGGCCGCGAAATGGCTCGCCGGGGAGGCCGTCCTCCACGCGGTGGACACCGCGGTGCGCGTTTTCGGGGGCTACGGCTACATGCGCGAGTACCCGATCGAACGGCTCTATAGGGATGCGCGCTACTTCCCCATCGTGGAAGGAACGGGAGAGATCCATCTGCGCGTTATCGCATCGCGATTGGGCCTCGACCGTTCTGCGCGCGGAGCGTCACGGGGTTGAGCCAGGGAGTATCCAAAATACTGGGGCTGACCAGGACAAATGGGACACTTGCCCCTCTAATCATCTCGTGCGACTACGCTACTCTACGTAGAGGAAGAGCCGGCTGGAAGGCGAAACTCTCTAAACGGATCAGCACCCAGCATCAGCGGGGCGCGCAGCCCTCGAGAAACTTGGGTGCTCGGTTTGCATAACAGTCCTTATTGGGTATTCGCCCGTCAGCGTCGACGGGAGACGTTCCGGGGGATCAGCGATCGCAAGTGGACCTGTCGCCTTAGGGCGAAAGACATCAGGTTTCATCCAGGAGATCGGGAAGATGTTCTCGATCGGCTTGGAGTCGATGCACGTCCTGTTCCGGCGTCCGTGGCCGCGCGGCGAGTTCGTCGAGCAGGTCTGGTTCCTGATCAAGGTGACGACGATCCCGGTCATCCTCGTATCCATCCCTTTCGGGATGATCATCTCGCTCCACGTCGGCTCGTTCCTGCGCGAACTCGGTAGCGAGGCCCATATGGGCGCGGCGATGGTTCTCGCGGTCGTTCGCGAGGAGGCCCCGGTTGCTACCGCTCTTCTGATCGCAGGGGCCGGAGGCTCCGCCATGTGCGCCGATCTCGGTTCCCGGCGGATCCGCGACGAGATCGACGCCATGCAGGTCCTCGGCATCGACCCCATCCAGCGACTGATCATGCCGCGGCTCCTCGCCGCTGCCCTCGTCGCCGTCCTCCTCGACGCGATCGTGTCGATCGCCGGGATCGCCGGCGGTTGGTTCTTCGCCGTCAAGGTGCAGCACGTGACGAGCTCGAGCTACTTCGCCTCTTTCAACGAGTTGTCGCAGCTCGCGGACCTATGGGTCGCGCTATTGAAGGCGGCCCTGTTCGGGTTCCTCGCGGGGATGGTTGCTTGCTACAAGGGATACTTCGTGAGGGGCGGTCCGAAGGGTGTCGGTGACGCGGTGAACCAGGCCGTGGTCATCACCTTCCTGCTTCTCTTCTTCGTGAACTTCATCCTGACCGCGCTGTATTTCAACTTCGTGCCGCAGAAACTCTAGAGAAGGAAAACGGATGGCCGTCGCGAGCAAAGCGGTACAGAGAACCGCCGCTCCCTTCGAGGAGATGGCGGATCAGGCGAAGTTCTATGCCGTCGCGGTCAAGGCCCTCCCACGCGCCCTCAAGTACCGAACGGTCATCCTCGATCTGATCTCGGACATCACGATCGGCGTCGGCGCCATCATCCTCGGCGCCGGTATGTTCTTCGTCATCTTCTCGATGTCGTTCTTCACCGGAACTCAGGTCGGCCTCGAGGGGTTCCAGGGATTGCAGCAGATCGGAGCCGAGGCGTTCGTCGGGCTCGTTTCGTCCTGGGCCAACACCAGGGAGATCACCCCGCTGATCGCCGGCGTCGCGCTCGCGGCTCAAGTGGGCGCCGGCTACACGGCGCAGCTTGGAGCGGCCCGGATCTCCGAGGAGATAGACGCTCTCGAGGTCATGGCGATCCCGTCGATGGTGTACATGGTCGCCACCCGCATCTGGGCCGCGCTGCTCACGATGATCCCCCTGTACCTCGCGGCTCTCTTCTCCTCGTACCTCGCGACCCAAGCGATCGTGACGAAGTTCTTCTCGCTCTCGTCCGGTACGTACACGCATTACTTCCAGTTGTTCTTGCCGCCCATCGACATCTTCTACAGCCTGATCAAGGCCATGGTGTTCGCGGTAGTCGTCGTCCTCATCCACTGCTACTACGGCTATACCGCAAGTGGTGGTCCCGCAGGAGTGGGCGTGGCGACCGGTAAGGCGATCCGGATGTCGATCGTGGTGGTGGTCGTACTCAACCTTTTCCTCTCGCTTCTCATGTGGGGAGGCGGCGACACCGTGAGCATCGCAGGATGACACGACGACTTGCACTGATACTCATCGGATCGCTCATGATCGCGGCCCTGGGGGCCGGGATCTACTACAGCGTGAAATGGGCCTACGGGGGCTTCGGCGACTACTACTACTTGACCGCGCGCCTCGACCGGGCCGGGCAGCAGATGGAAACCGGGCTCGACGTCCGCATCCGCGGTGTAAGGGTCGGCACGGTCTCGGGGATCGAGCTCGTCGATCGGGAAGCGGAGCTGACCCTCCAGATCGAGCAGAAGTACGAGGTTCCCAACGATGCCATCGGCGTCATCTCGCTCAAGACCCCCCTGGGCTCGAAGTACGTCGATCTGCAGTTCGATCCGACCTCGGGGGCGGCCCCCCTGGAGGACGGCGACACGCTGGCGTCGGCGCGCGTCGGCCCCGAGCTGGAAGACCTCTTGGACGACGGGGTCCACGTCCTCGAAGCGATCGATCCCGACGACATAGCGACGATCCTCGCCGAGCTCTCCGAAGCGTCCGACGGTCGCGGGGACAAGATCGCGGAGGGCATCGTCGCGAACGCTGATCTCTCCGACCTCTTCGCCGCGACGCTGGATCCCCAGCTGCAAGCGCTCGACGACTTCGAAACGATCTTCGGGGCCCTCGAGAAGGTCGGCGTCGATCTGAACGAACTCGCCGCCGCCGTCAACGAAGGCGCGCCCGTCTACGCTTCGGAAGAGGCTCAGCGCAACCTCGCGGTGGCGCTCGATTCGCTCGTGCCGTTCTCCGAGAACCTCGCCGATCTCCTGATCCTCAACCGGGAGGACTGGGACCGGATGATCGACAACGGTGACATCGTGCTCGGCACGATCGCCGATAACCCCGACGGACTGCACGACCTGGTCCACGGCCTCTATCGCTACGTCTACAAGCTCGGCGGAGACATCGATCCGTTCTTCCAGGTCGAGGACGGCAGCGCCGGAGCCGGCTTCTCGGCGTTCATCGGTGGCAATACCCAGGAGGAAGAGATCAAGCAGATCTGCGAGATCTTCCCCGAGCCGGTCCACGACGAGATCCCCGTCTGTCAGGGCGGAGCGCGATGAAGGTCTCGAAGGTCATGCTCATCAAGGTTGTCGTCTTCGCCGCCATCGCGGGCCTGATGACGGTTGCACTCGGCGTCAAACTGGCCAACTCACGACTCTTCGCCAAGACCTACTCGCTGGAGGCCGAGTTCGAGGACGCGACGGGCGTGCTGCTGAACGACGCCGTGAAGCTCGCCGGCGTCGACGTCGGGCGCGTGGAAGCCGCGGAGATCGAGGACGGAAAAGCCATCCTCACTTTCAATCTCGACGAGGACATCGAACTCCCCAAGGACTCGACCGTCTCGATACGGTGGCGCAACGTCCTGGGGCAGCGGTTCCTCTACGTGTTTCCGGGCGATGACGAGGAGGTATGGGAGGAAGGCGATCGCATCCCGGTCTCCCAGACCCGAGACGTCAACGACATCGGCGCATTCATCAATCGCGTCGGGCCCGTCCTGAAAGCGATCGATCCAGACGAAGCCAACGCGTTCCTCGATGCCATCAATACGGCACTCGAGGGCAACGAGCAGGACATCCGTCAACTGCTCGATGACGGAGCGAAGCTCGCGCAGACGCTCGCCGACGAAGACATCCAGATAAAGGGCCTGATCAGATCGTCCTCGGAGATCATGGGAGCGTTCGCGAGTCAGAACGAGGCCCTCGGCGGGATCTTCGACAACCTCGACGGGGTCGGAACCATGCTGCGACGGCGCATCGAGGACGTCAACACTCTCGTCACCGACTTCGCGGCCGTACAGCGCCAGTTGAACCAACTGGTGACCGAGAACCGCGAGAACATCGACGCGAGCATCGCGGGGCTCGACACGGTCGCGAACATCCTCGCGGATGAGAAGAAGAACCTGGCCAAGACGCTGCACACGATGCCGCTGGGTGTCATCGGCTACGCGCAAACGTCCAGCTGGGGTGAGTTCTTCAACGTGAGACTGATCGCACTTACCGTCCAGGACACCGCATCAAACATCGTGGTGGAGCAGCGAGAGCTCGACAACCAGCATGGTGACACCGGTGGTGAGCCGGAAACGGGTGGCGGTGGGGGCGACGATGACGACGAAGATGGCGGCAACGCCGGCGGCTCGGAGCCGGCTCCCGTGAGCGAAGGCATCGAAGCCGTGCTCCGCTACGCCCTTACGGGGGTGAGCTCGTGAGCATCTTCAACAGATCGAATGGGCGAACCTCGGTTCTCGAGCGCAACCAGCTCGTGATCGGCATCGTCGCCGCGCTCGTGGTCATCGGCGGCTCGGCCTTCTCGCTGCTGCTCTCGTCCGGCGTCTTCAACCAGACCTACAACGTCACCGCGTTCTTCACCGACGCCGCCGGCATCAAGTCCGGCGACGACGTGAAGGTGGCCGGCCTCGATGCCGGGAAGGTCGGCGCGGTCGAGATCCGCGACGGCCAGGTAGCGGTCGAACTGAGGGTCAACGAGGGGATCGAACTGTCTTCGGACACCCGGGCGGAGATCACGATCGAGACACTGCTGGGACGCAAGAGCGTCACGCTCTTCGACGGCTCGGAGGACTCACCCCTCGAAGACGGTGACGTGATCGCGGTAGAAGACACGGTCACTCCGATCGATCTCATAGACCTAGCCGACACGTCGGTCCGTCTGCTCGAGGAATCCGACGCCGACGCGCTCGAGACGTTCATGTCTGAGGTCTCCAAGATCACGTCCGGCAAGCAGAGGCAGATCGCCACGCTGATCAACGGTTTGGGGGAGACGCTGGCTGCGGTCGACGAGCGTAAGGTCGAACTCGCCGAGTTGATCGACTCGCTGCGGATCGTCAGCGCGACGTTCGCAGAGCGCGATGACACCCTCGTCCACCTGATCGACAACTTCGACGCGGTGCTCGCCAATCTGGCGGTGCGCACGGACGAACTCGTCACGCTCCTCGAGAACACCGATCAGGCCTCGCACGAGGTCGCGTCCCTGGTGAGCCGCAACAGGGGCAATCTGGATTCGGCCCTCGATGGTTTAAGCACGACGCTGCGGGTCCTCGACAAACATCAACTCGATCTCGCGGGGACGGTGAGCTATCTCGAGAAGGCCGTGCGCGGCTATTCCAGCGTCGGTTACTCGCAGGGCGTGCCGAACCGCTGGGCGAACATCTTCGTGCAGTCGCTCGGTCCCGCCGGCGTCGACGCCGCCTTCGGACCATGTGGAGCCCTCGACCAGGCCTTCGATGACCTCCTCGGCCCCGACCCACGCGACTGTGACGAGCGTGAGGAATACCACGGCGACGACGAGCCTCCGCCGGTTCCGGATCGACGAGAGGCAGATCGCGGCGGGGCGTCCGAGGAGGACCCGGCCCCGACGCCGGACGAGACCCCCGGCCTGGGCGGCGACATCGGCGATCTCCTGGATTCCGTGACCGGGAACCTCGGGCTGGGCGAAGCGCTGAAGGGGGGCCTGCGATGACCAAGCGGATCGCGGGCCTGCTGGTGGCTCTCGCTCTCGTAGCTTCCGGATGTTCGGTCTTCGGGGGGAGCGGCGACGATCAGCGCATCATCAAGGCACGGTTCACTCGCGTCGTTCAGGTCTTCCCCGGCAACTCCGTCCGGGTGCTCGGGGTGAGCGTCGGACGCATCACGAACGTCGAGAACGCGAACGGAGCGGCCGAGGTCACCCTTCGCATCGATGATCCAGAGATCAAGCTGCCCGCGGACGTGAACGCAACGATCGTCCCGGTGTCGCTCCTCGGAGAGCGCTACATCCAGCTCTTCCCTGCCTACGACGGAGGGGCCGAGTTCACCTCCGACGTGATCGACCTTGACCGCACCAGCGTCCCCGCCGAGCAAGACGAACTGCTGCGGGGCCTGCAGGACTACTTCGGCGCCATCGATCCCGACAAGGTCACCGAGTTCGTCACGGACGCGGCGACGATCCTCGAATCCAATGGCGAAGGGATCAACCGGCTGATCGAAGAGGGGTCGAGCGTGATAGGGACCCTGTCGGACAAGCGTGACAGCCTCGCCGGGCTGATAAAACAGCTCAACACCCTGACGGTGACGCTATCGACGCGTCAGGACGCTCTGGGACGGTTGATCAACTCCTACAACACGGTGGGCCACGCGCTGACCGACAACCGTCTCGCCCTCGAGGGCACGATCACCGGGCTGAACCAAGCCGCGTCCGAACTCGCGTCCCTCCTCCTCGAGCATCGCGATCCCCTGGGGGCCGATATCCGCACGTTGACGACCTCCCTCAGAACCCTCTCGCGCAACGCCCATAGGTTCGCGAGGACAGGTCATTGGGCGGAACGACTGTTCGACGCCGCATCCAAGGCGATGGACTACGACAGGAACTGGCTCCGGCTGAGCAACCAGGGGGAGCCTCTGTTCGAGATGATCGCTTTCCGTCTCCAGGACCGTCTGGTCGGAGTCTGCATCAGGCTCGGTATCGACGAGTGCTCGGGCCAGCGTTACTGGGAGAAGCAACTGCCGAACCTCTTCTGCGTCGCCGACGGTTCATGCGAGAGAGGCGCGCCTCGCACGCCGGGCGAAGCGATCGAAGAGGCCCTCGACTCCCTTCCGGGCAACGCCGGTGATCGGATGCGCGATGAGC
>JBOGXG010000274.1:0-4021 GCA_050694195.1 Actinomycetota bacterium
GTCGCAGGGAACCCAGGAATGTGCGATCTCGCTGGATGCCCTCGAGTTCTCGCGCACGACGGATATCAGTGCGTCGGGGACGTCTACCGAATTCAGTTGCTCGGCCGTAGTCGCATCTGGTAGTTGGGATCAGGAGTGGCGCGACTCGGGAGGCGCGTCCAGTCCGACACCGATGTTCGGGGGTACGCACACGATCGATGGGACTTGGGGGGATTGGGTTCTGACCATCCGCGATGACGACCCCGCAGTCGTGATCGGTGTTGCCCAGCTGACTGTCGATCCAGGAGGCGCTACGGACTTCAGTCAATGTCCGCTCGTGGGTCTTACGCGTCTAAGGATGGTCGGCGCCATCGTCTTCCAGGACCCATAGGAGCGGACTCCGCTCCGCGTCGGCGACGTTGTCGCCGGCGTTCAGCAGCGGCGGGCGAAGGTGGCTCCGCCATCGCTGGAGCAGGCGAAACCTCTATCCCTCAGGGCAACGAGCACTCGGGATCCCTTGTTGGCGATAGCGGTGGCGCCGGAGCGGAACAATGAGCTTCGCACGGTGATCCAGTTGTCGCCGCCATCCTTGGAGGCGTAGACCCCATCCTCTGAGCTCGGCTTGACGCTGGCGGTCGCGGCCAGCAGACGCATTCCATTATGAAGCGGTCTGATGTCCAGCAACGTGGGTTCGGACCAGGGCAGGGCGATCCGGTTGAACCGGATGTCGCTACCTGAAGAGGTAAACAGCTCATTTTCGGTGAATGCGAAGATCAGATCGGGTCTTGCGGTGACAGGTCGTACCTGGGGCAACTGATCGCGGACCGGAAGTCCTTTCGAGTAGCAACCTTCAAGATCACACATGTATATGACGGATCGCATTCCTCCGGCACCGTTAGTCTTCAGCGCGCCGAGATAGAACGTGCCGCTTGAGTCATAGTCGGCTGAGAATGCCGGTTCAAAGGGTCCGTTTAGGGAGTTCGGGTAAGGATCCATGATCCCGGTTGAGTCGCTGTAGCGGAACAATGTGTCGGCACCCACGAGGACGATCGGGTCGGTACCATTGAACTCGGGTGACACCGCCATCGAACCGGTGATCATCGGCGTTCCGGATGCCAGAGCCGGGCTGAAGGAGGCCCCGCCGTCCCTGCTCACCTGCAGGCCGCTCGAGCCCATGGCGAAGAGGATGTCGTCGCCCAGGCCGTCGGAGGGGGCCGCGATCTCGGTCCCGCTGAGTCCGTTAGCGGGGAGTCGCGTCCAGGTCCGGCCACCGTCCTTGGACCCGAACAGGACGGGCGGACAGACCGCGGTGCGGCAATGGGCCCTGCCGGCCGCGTAGGCGACCGATCCATCCTCGCTGCCGAACGCGAACGAGATGATCGTGGCGTCCTCCGGATCGTCGACATCCCTAGTGGGGTCGATGATCTCGTCCTTCTTCTGGCCGAGACTCTTCGGTCCTCCATCAGCGGTTCTGAGATGGGGGGAGGAACTCACGCCGCCCCCAGAACCTGCTGGCGCCGTCCCGATCGAGCCGTGGCCACCCTTCCCGGTGTCTCTACTTATGTTCTTGCCCGCCGTCGGCGCGGTGCCCGGGTCCGCCGCGGTGAAGAGGCCTCCACCGGGGGCGATCGGAGGGGCCGGGGCATGATGAGCCACCGTCGTGGTGATCACCACCGCGGTCGCCGTCAGCACCTGCGAAACGGAGGTCATGACCGATGGCGAGATTTCCGTTGATATCCCCTGGACCCGTCTCGACAGACGCGCGGTCCGCTCATGCAGCCCGGATCTCAGTCGCTCCCCCTGTAGCACGAGGATCGCCTGGAGGCCGGAGCTCATCCGCCGGTACTCCACTCCCAAACGGCGCTTGGCGCGGCTGAGCAGTTGGTCGAACGCCGGACGGGACATCCCCAGGAACTGCGCGGCCTCGGTCGGCTTCCAATCGTTCAGGTAGCGAAGCGATAGGGCTGCCCGATGCCGGCCCGGAAGGGTGCGGAGGGCCTGGTCGAGCAGGAGGGACTCATCCGTCCGCTCGAGCGGGTCCTCCGAAGACCTATATATGTTGCGACAGGGGACCTCGGGCTCGCCCTTCCTCGTGTGATCGATGGCGAGGTTGAGGGCGATGGTCCGGAGCCACGGCCATAACGGGCGTCGGGGATCGAAGCCGTCGAGTCCACGAAGGGCCTTGAGCAAAGCTTCCTGGGCGAGATCCTCCGCCAGGCCGTCGTCGCCGACCCGATTTTTCAGCAGGCGCATCAGGCGGGGGCGGAACGTCCGGCAGAAGGCTTCGGCGGCCAGGGCCTCGTCTTCCAGGCAGCCGCGAACGACCGCCTCCTCCTTGATGTCGTGGATTGATGCCCCCATATGCCCGCCCCGCGCTTGAACTGCTTGGTTTGGTGCTTGAGCCGATTTCTACACTGAAAGTCCCGATTCCTGCCAGTCGCGGCCGGATAGACACTTTTCCGCCTTTTTTCTTGGCTGGTTCAAACCCCCCCTTTGATGACCTTGGTGCATCGGTAACCACGTTGTCGGAGGAGGCCAGCCGTTTAGTCCTCGTGAGGTCACTGAACCGCCGATGCGGCGGCAGATTGCAGATTCGCTCATCGATGCCCATCAAAGGTCACGCGGTCCAGGATCTGCTGGCCCTGCATCTGCACCGGCTGGTCGGAGGCCCCGAGGGCCGTAAACGCCTTTACCTTGGAGACATCCAGGCGTCCCCTATTGCGCAACACATCGAGCGGCAGCGAGAACGTGACGTGCTCCCCGGTGGTTCCGAAGCCGCCTTCCAGATCGGCGATCTTTGAGCAGGAGAGGTTCTGGGATGGGCACGAAAACAGGCCGAAGGCGGCGGTCGTTTCGCCGCGGGAGCCAAGCCCGGTGGACGCGGCCCTGATCTCATACGGTTCGTCGTCGATCCTCAACGACATCCCGTAGACCACTCCTCTCGTCGCCGCGAAAAGCGCCGGGGTACGAGGCATTGATCTCAGCTCCAGGACGACGAATAGGTCCCCCTGTGGACCCCGGTGAGTGACGCGGCCGCCGATGAGATCGGTGCCGCGGTTGGTTGAGACTCGGTCGACATCGCCTCTGTAATCCGCAAACGCGACAGATCCCGACGGCGGCAGGCAGATCTCATCGATGCAGATCCGATCGTCGGGGTCGTCACCGTCGTTCGCAGCGGAGCCCCCAGAACTCCCGACGCCCAGTTCGGGGCCCCTATCCCATCTGAAGAAGCCGGCCCCGAACTGTGCCTGGCGCGAATACCAATCGCGATACGAGACGAACCGACCGGTGGGACTGATGTCTGCGAACGCCGCGAAGCCGGACCACGTGAAGCCGTCGTCGGAGGGAGGTCGTCGAGCCACCTGCAGTGCGCCGGTGCTTCGATCGTAGAAAGCTAAGGTTGCGTAGTCCTCATCAGAGACACCCTCCTTGTCCACGGTGTCCCAGCCCTCGAACACAACGTGACGGCCGTTGCCGCTGATGGATGGCGACAGAGCCTGACTGGTTACGAAAGCACTGCTCGTAGGGTGGTCACCGAACTCCGTCCCGTTGGAGTGCACGGACACCCGCTCGGTTCTTCGCGTCCTTCGGTCGTACGCGAAAACATCGATTCCCGCGGGGGGACAGCTGACCCCGAGATACCCATTGCCGTCATTAGGTACGAGGTTTGAGGCCGTCGACGCGTACGTCACGTATCTCCCCTCGGTACTTATGGAACGGCCGGACGGGTAGAACCGGAAGCCGGTCAACGAGCTTCCCGGCTTGCCGCAACCGTCGAAGTACGGGCGACTCAGTGCCTCATTGCCATCCGACGTTAGCGACACACGCTGGGTCTTCTTCGTCCTGCGATCGTGCAAGAAAACGTCGTGGACACCGTTCGCATCGTCCGGAACGAGATCGGAGGCGACGCTGTCGAACGCGACGTAGCGACCACGGGAACTGATAGACGATCGTGGCATCAGGAAGTCATGTTCAAGAGGTAACAGGCCTAGACAGCTCACGTTCGGTGGCAGAGAAGGTGGGAGCGCAGCAGGGTCCGGAC
>JBOGXG010000275.1:0-1507 GCA_050694195.1 Actinomycetota bacterium
CGGACGGAGTGAACCGGAGTTCGGGGTCGTCGGTGATGTTGCCGACGAGGGTGACCGTGTTATCTGCCATCTCTACTCCTTACCTTTCTGCGCCGCCGGCTCGGGGAGCCGGACGATCTTTCCTCGGATGAGCTCGTCGGAGATCTGGATCGATCTTTTGATCGGCTCGATCGCTTCCTCGGGGGCGCGGAAAGGAGCGACGAAGTAATAGCCCTCATGCTGATGGTCGATCTCGTAAGCGAAACGACGGTTGCCCCACCGATCGACCGTTCCGATCTGGGCACCGGCTTCGCCAACCGATGCCACGAAGCGTTCGATGGCCTTCTGGATGTCGCCCTCTTCGAGGCGCGCACCCACGATGACCATGGCCTCGTAATCGCGCATAGAACCTCCTCCTCCGGACTCGAGCCACGAGGCTTCGAGGCCCTCCCGAGCGCGTGAACGCCGCGGAGGGCAGGGGATAGACGGCGGTTGCCGTCAGCTCCGGATGCTACACCTCCCTTCTCGCCTACCTGCGCTTGCGCTCACGTCTCCGACGGCGACAAACGTACGCGAGGGGTGCGACAGTTCCGATGACCAGGCCCGCTAGTTCGCCGTCACCGTCGCTCCCACCGTTGCCGCCACCTGCGGGGCTCTCGGTCGGGATCACGGTGGGCTCCGACGTCGGTTGCGGTTCCGGTTCTTCGGTGGGTTGTCCGGTGGGTTGGGGCTCCTCGGGTTCCTCCTCTTCCTCCTCCTTGGTCTCGGTGGGCGCGGGGGCAGGCGCCGGCGCGGGAGGCGGCGAGTTCAGGATCTCGTCGGGGGTCTCAGTCGGTATCGGGAACGGAAGCGGATCGAGGTCTCCCGTCGCCTCGCGCATGTAGTTCGCCCAGATCACGGCGGGACTCACCGGAGCGCCTCCGCCGGTCACCTCGTAACCGTGAACCGGACGGCACACGCGCGTATCGGAGCAGTACGTCATGCGCGGGACCACCGCGATCTTGCCGGACTTCGGGACGCGGCGGCCGTCGACGAAGCTTCTCGCCGGCGCCTTGACCTGTTCGACGGGATAGCCCTCCCACACGACGGTCACGAGATTGGGCGTGTAGCCCGCGAACCATGCGCTCTCGAAGTCCTGGGTGGTACCGGTCTTCCCCGCCACCGGCCGACCGATGTTCGCGACCGTGGCAGTCCCCGATTGGACGACGTGAGTCAGGACTTGGTTCGCGACATCGGCGTCGTTCCGCTCGACCACCTGCTCGCTCTTGTACTCGGGCGGATCGGCCTTGCATTCGTCTTCATCGATGTCCGGCAGGAACGCTCGGCAGTTCCCGGAGCTGTCGATCACGTAGCGGATCGGCATGACCTGTGGCAGGCGGCCGCGCGCCGCGAACCCCGAGTACGCGCGCGCCATCTCGAGTGGCGTCACAGTCTCCGACCCTCCGAGCGCGAGCGAGCAGTTGGGCAGGATCTCTTCCTTCCCGTACTTGGGAGCGAACCCGAACTCCTCGACGATGTCGCGGACCTT
>JBOGXG010000276.1:0-6133 GCA_050694195.1 Actinomycetota bacterium
CAACCATGGAACCCAAGGGAGTGCCACGATCCAGAGCATGGGCGTCTCCGGTGGCGGCCGCCGCCACTACATTGAGGCGGTCGCCGGACCGCGGAAGGGAGCCAACGATCTCCAATGCCGCCGATACGAGTTCGGACTCCCGGGCCCCGGCGAGACGAGATGCGATGCCGCTGGACCGCAGGCTATCTAGCCATCGGGCGAGCTCGGGACGGGCCCTTACGGCGGGATGTTCGGTTAGGCCTTTCCAAAGGGCCTCCTTCTCTTTCGCCGCGGCGAGCCGTGCCGCACCTCGATCCCAGATCGGGCCCCCGACAAGCTCGAGCGCTTCGACGAGTCCTATGCCGAACCGTGAGGAAGTCAGTGCCGCATCGAGGCGTTCGAGGCTGATACGCACTGCGCGCCCGGTCGGCGGACGCGTCCCGAGCAAGCGACCGATAGCGCGCCGTTCGGCATCGTCGGGATCGCCTATCGCGAATGAGGCCGATAACGATGCCGATTGCTCGAGGCGCCTGCGGGCTCCCTCGAAGACCCGGCGCAACTCCGGCACGGACAGCAGCTCGACGATTCCCGAGGTTGCACTCGGTTTCATGTCGCGGTAGTCACGCCCTCGGTAAGCAACTCGAGATGGGGATCGTCGAAGATTCTCTCGTGACCGTCCCAGGTAAACCGTATCGCCGCAACGCCGCGCGTCTCCGGCTCGCGGGCCAACTCGTAGATCGCCAAGCCCGGAAGCTCGGGGTAGCACCCCCACTCGTCGTGGCTGGTCATCAGAAGGTCAAGATCGAAATCCACCAGAAGCTTCATGCACCGACCACGCATCCCTTGGTCGATGCCGGCGAAGGCCTCGTCGAGCATGACGAGATGAGGGGCCGTCTTCGAGGCCGACCGGTAGTGGGCCGCAGCGGCTGCGAACAGGGGAAGATGTAAGGTCACGGATTTCTCCCCCCCGGACGCACTGCCGTGCTCTTTGCGCGTAAGTGTGCGCTCGCGACCGTCGCGGATGGTTAGGAGCGCGAACGAGTGCCAGGTGCGGTAGTCCAGTGCTCCGGCGAGATGATCTGCATAGCTGCCGGCCCGTTGGTCTTGGCGGGCGCCCTGGATGCGATCCTGAAGGAAGCTGGCCAGCGCATCGCGCTCCGTGTCCTCCAGCATCACGAGGTTGCGGTCCAATGAGCGAAGGGCCTCTTCTATCCCTGGTATGGCCCCTGCCTCAGGTGCCCACTTGAGCTTGACGACAAGACCGGACGCGGTTGGGTGAGACGCAAGTTGTTGGTTCATGCCCCGAACAAGAGACCGGGCATCTGCGATCCGGTCCTGCAGGTGTTGTCCCAGCTCGTCTAGCAGATGACGCTGGATGATCTCGCGTTCTTGATCGTCCAGCAGTTGGCGCCGGCGCTCGACCTCGGTTCGCAATCCCTCGACTAGTGACAGCGGATCCCATGTTCTCCCGTTGTGTTCGATCCGCGTCACGAGCCATCCGTCGGTCCGGTAGGACCGGGGCCCGAAATCTCCTCCCAGATCTCGCTCGAGATCGTTGAGCGCGGAGGTGGTGCGGTTGTCGGCTCGATCGCGATCGCCGTCCTCGCTCGGGATCTGAGCCGTGGCGGTCTCCACCGAGCGAGCTATCTCGAGAGAGCGCGACAGCGACCACTCTGCCTGGTCCTGAGGAGGCGAGATCTCGATCGCGAGTCCGACCAGTCCGTGCTGCGCGAGTCGGACGAGGGAGTCCACGGCGCGCCGGCGCGCTTCGTCTCGATCGGCCCTTTCGTCCTGGGCTCTTTGAAGGTTGGTTCGGGCTTCGCCGAGCGAAAGGCTGGCGGACTTCTCCTCCTCATGGAGCCGTTTGAGATTTGATTCGATCGCTCCTTGACGGTCGATCTGTTTCTGTCGCTGCTGCAGAACTGCCTGCGCATCTGCGCCTACGGCAGCTCTGAGTTGCTTGGCCGTTGCCTCCAAGCCCGCGAACCGCCGGGTCAACTCCCTCACCTGTTTCTTCGAATCCTCCAGGGTGGTCGCACTCTCCACCAGCTCGCCGTTGCGCTTTTGCTCATCGGCTTCCGCATCGAGGGCTGATCGCACTGCGGAGGCGAGTTGTACGGCGGCAACGTGGTAAGACGCGATCGCGTCCCGGAGCTCCCTCAGTCTGCCGAGGTGTCGGAGGAGTCCCATCTCTTCCGCCGTTTCTCTGAGCTTGCGTTCTGCCTTGACGCGGGCGGCGGCGGCTTTCGCAACGGCTTCGTTCACCTCCGCCAGCTCGTCGCGCAAAGCGGCTGCCTGGGCCGCCGCGCGTCGCTCGTCGATGCGGGCGCGGATGAGCGACGCAGCCGAGGGCAAACCGGCGATCTCCGCTTCAAGCGTGGCAGCGGCCTTGTCCAGTTGATATCGCTGCGCTTGAAGTTCGTCCAGTCGAGCGCGGCCGGCCTCGAGATCCGCGTCGATGCGGTCGAGCCACCGGGCGCGAGCCGCCTCCCGAGCGGCGGCGCCGACGAACTCCGCCTCATCCTTTGCCCACGCTCCACGTAGAGGGCCGAGGCTCCACGTTCCGTCGAGGTCGACTCGGTGGGTCCCCGAGGGTCCAAGCGAGATCGACCTAAGGGTGAGGTCGACGATCTCGGCCGGAACAACCTCGTGACCGGGATCTGGCACCAGGGCGTCCCGTAACGTAGGTCCGTCCAGCGGCTCGGGCAACAGCACCATCTCGAGCTCGCTCGACGGGATCAGCCGGCCGTCGGGGGTGATCCACGCGTCGAGGAGGCCGGAATCTTCCAGCGCCGCCTCCAAACCGGCGCGCTCCTGGGGTCCCAGAAGATCGGCGAAATCGCATACCTGCCACAGCGCTGCTCCCGCGCGCCCCACTCGTCCGGGCCGGTTCTTCGTCCTGGAAGGTTCGACGAATGAGTGTTCCGCGGTCTCGCGCTCTTCAAGCAGCGCCGTGTTGGAGGCCTCAACTCGCGCGATATCGGTGTCCGTCGCGGCTAAGGCGTGGGAGGAGATCCGGCGGCAAGCCGCGGCGGGAGCCTGCAACGCATCGCGGGGGTCGGGTGCACCGTCGAGACCAGAGTCAAGGAGCGCCTGGACGAGTGAGTCGAAGGTCATGGGCTCTAGCGACAGCTCGACCAGGTCGGCGCGCCATCGTTCCGCCGCTTCCTCCACGGAAGACCGCGCAGATTCGGCCGTCGCCTCCGCGTCCGTGGCCTGTGAGAGCGCCTCGTCGAGTTTGACTCTGACCATTGCACCGGCGCGCTCTTCCTCGGCCACGCGGGCTCTAGCGGAATCGTGAGCGGCTTCAAGTTCCTCGAGATGGTCGACCGCCCGCCGCTGTTCGGTCGCCATCATCTCGGCACCCGCCAACGCTGCCTCGGGCTCGGTCAGCAAGCCCCTCTCGTGCGCATCGTGACGGATCTCGAGCTCTGCGGATCCGGCGAGCTTGCGGCCCTCGGCTGCACTGGCCGCAACTGTGGAGCGAGTGACTTCGGCTCTCTGCCGTGCCGCTTGAAGCTCCTTCTCCCTGCGCTCCACCGCAGCGCGGCACCTTTCGTGCTCGGCGCCTGCGCGCTTCACATCGGTACGAGCGACTCGAACGGCGTCCTCGGCCGATCTAAGGCGGTTCGCGTCCTGCATGGCGCTCGAGTCATCGATGGCTTCGATCGCCGCCTTCACGGCAACAAGGGAACGCTCGCTATCTTCTTTGTCGACCTCCAGCTCGGCCAGTCTCGCCTCAGCGCTTTCAAGTGTTCGTTCGGCCTCGCGAACCATCCGTGTGACATCGTCCAGCCTCGTCGCAGCCTGCCGGACGTCACGAGCGGCGCGGCGTGATACGACTTGTGCGTAACTCCGGTACTCCGCAACGAAGACCTCAAGACTTTCTACCGAACGTCTGAGGCTCGCCAACTCGTCCGCGTCCCGCTCGAGTCGTTCGAATGCGTCGGCGAGTTGAGCGACGATGCGATCGTCCAGCGGGGGAAGGCTGGTGGTCAGCAGTCCGGACAGTGAGTTGAGATCGAGTTTGGCGGACAACTGCGGCCGCCGGAGCTGCAGTAGCAGCTCTATGAGGGCCGAGTACCGGTCTTCGCCGAATCCGAACAATGCATCGTCGACCGCCCGGCGATGCTCCCGCCCCGTTTCGTTGACCACGCCGAGACCGTCGAGGACCTCCCGCAAGTGAGTCTTGTTGTGAGGCACCCGGGCGTCATCAACGAGATCGAAGTCGGTGCCTCGCCGGCCGCGGGCGACGAAATACCAGGAGTCGACGCCGGCCGTCGATTGGGTCGCGCGCAATCCCGCTCCGATCGTTATGAATTCGCCGGAACCGGATGCATCGCGTCCGAACTCCAGCCACGCGTAGCCGAGACGCGACGGATGAAGGCCGTCCTCCAGGAGATTCCAGCGCATGCTCTTGTGACCGTCTCCGAAGGGGTCGAGCCTGTGAGGAGAGATATCCGCATCGAGCAGGAAAGGCAGGAGGAGCTCGAGGGCCTTCGACTTGCCCATGCCGTTCTCGCCCCGCAGCAACAGGCGTCCCGAATGGAACCAGAATTCATGGTCGTCGTACTGCCACAGGTTGAGGATCCCGGCTCGCAGCGGGACGAACCTCTCTCGTTGCGGTGACGGAAGCTCGGTTGCTCGGCTTCCGTTCGTGCTCTCGGAAATGGCGTCTCGGTTAAGGGCCATCTGCTTCCGCTCCCTGGCTTGTGGAGAGTGTTCTGAATCGGGCGAGTGCGGGGCGAGCCGTTACTCCCGACCCATCCGTTCGCACGAGCGAGAAGGCGTCGAGGTACTCGATCGCTTCCTCGGCAAGTCGCTCAGGACCGCGCTCTTCTTCCACGTCCGCTCGCCAGTGCGCCCGGTGCTCGTTCGCCAGACGCCGGACGATGGCGGCGATCTCCGGTCGCGCCACGACCCCGTCTCCTGGATACGCCCGGGCGTGCCGTGTGAGCTCTTCGGACAGGAGGAGCGCGGCATGGGCGACCGTCCCGTGCGCGGGGAAACGCAGGTCCGTGACGTGCTCGTCGGGATCGATGCACGCAAGTCCCTCGGCGCGGATCTCCACCTCGAATCCGCACGATTCCTCGAGGTTGCGGATCAGCGTGTGCCTCTGCACCCGGAGATAGGCCCGCTCCTGCTCGGTCAGGTCGTCGAGATAGATGACGGGCTCTTCCACGAGGCGGCGCATCAGCGAGTGCCGGGCGCGGCGAGCGCGTCCCTCATCGGTATCGGGATAGGGGTCGGGCGTAAGCGCGGAGGGATCTGTGGCTGTTGAAGGTCTCGCCGACGCGACGAGTAACTGAGCGATCAGCCTGGGGCTGACGTCGTAGAGCGCGTCACCGTCTCCGCGTGCGAAACCCTCCTCATCTCCATCGCGAAGGGAGATCGCTCCGAGGTCGGTGATGGCCTGCACAGCGTGAACGAAAGCTCGTCGTTCCGGATAACGATCTGGATCGAACCCGGCCAAGCCATCGTCGGACGCGGTCAGAAGTTGAACGCCGGTGGCAAGCTGGCTGAGCGATATCTGCGACTCGACCCGCTCGAGCACGGCCAGAACAAGGCACAGCAGTGAGTAACGTCGCGGATCGAAAGGTTGGGCGGAGCGCGTCAGCAGAGGACGAACTGACCCGAAGCCGAAGGGGCTGGTCTTGTGCAGACGCGCGAAGTCGGGCTCGATGAAGAGCCGGTATCCAAGTTGAGTGCCGAAGAAGGAGATCAACGCGTCGTCATGTTTGCGCACGAGAGCGAAACCGTCGGCATCTGGTCTTTCCGGAGTGATGAAGGGATGGCGAAGGAGGAGCCGGACGGCGCGCCTTCGTTCCGCTGCGGCGGTTACCTCGAGGTGTGCGGCCAAGGATCGCTTCGGCGCACTCATCGGTGGATCTCCTCCTTCACTTCTAGCTCGAGGTCCGGCCCCGTCAAGCGACCGCGCGGTGTCAGGATGCTGGTCCACCCGCTTGAGGGTGGAACGGTGATCGTGACGCGAAAGGACCCGTCCATCGACGTCACCGGTTGCCCTTGCGTGACGGAGCGACCGAGAGTCCGACCCAGGAAGTCAAGCAGGACATCGAAGCTGTCTTCGTCCAGCTCGCCGATCTGGGACAAGCGAACCCGGCCGCGAGATGCGAACCCGGCGAGAGCTCTGCTG
>JBOGXG010000277.1:0-4687 GCA_050694195.1 Actinomycetota bacterium
CTCCGCCACCCACAGGGGAGCCAACAGCGACGCGCCGGCCGGAAAGACATGCGTTCCCCCCTGCCGGCGGCGACCGACCTCGGCGACTCCGATCACCGCGACGAAGGCGACGAGAAGTGCCGACGCCCGTTTCCGCGCCCGGAGCGCTAACCCGAGCGGGACCACGCTCAAGAACGACAGCAATCGCACCGGCTGAGCAAGATCGTCATAGGCCTGACGCGGCCGTTGAGCCAAGAACCGCGACACTCGAGGCGGCCGGCGCGACACGTAGAGATCCAGCGGAGCGAACGCGGACGCTCCGACCACCTCCATCGTTCTGATCAACTCCAGGTTCTCGAACAGGGCATCGCCGTCGTACCCACCGGCGCGAAGGAAGGTCGAACGTCGAACGCCGAGGGTCCCCGGATAGTCGGCGCCCCATGCACGATTCAGCAGGGTTCTTCCGGTATCCCAGAGCGCGTGCCACGGAAGAGGGTCGAAATAGTTCTGGGGACGGATGAGGTCGAAATCGTCGAGCGCCGCCTTCATGCGCGCCAGCGACTGCCGGTCGTAGCGAACGTCGTCGTCGGCAACGATGACCTTCTCGTGCGTGGCGCTGCGGACGCCGGTGATGACGCCGCCCACCTTGCCGTTCTTCGTCCCGGGTCCCTCCGGTGGGAGATGCGTGAGGAAGGATCCCCACCGCGTCGCGTGAGAGGCGAAGTCCCCAGGTTCGGAGCCGTCGACCACTATCACCTCGACCTCGGCGGCGAGCCACTCGAGGTAGGTCGTGAGTTCGTCGATGTCCTCGTCGCCCGCGATCCGGAGCGGTAGGACGTAGGAAAGATCGATCGTCACCCCGACTACTCCAGGAGCGAGGAACGGCCCTCATCCCACGCGCGCAGAACGTGACCGCTCCACCTCTCTTCGAGGAGCGATAGACAGCGCGCGCCGAATCCGATGTCTCCCGCGATCTCCGGCTCCTCGGCCGCGAGCGCTCCGGCGAGATCGTGCGCGGCGATCGTTTCGTGCACCGCGTCCGCCATCACATGCTCGTCGAAGAACCTCGTCGCTTCGGGGCCGAAGCCCAGTCGCCTCAGCGCGCGGCCGTAACGACGGTTCGGCTCGGTGGAGCTCATCTCGAAGAGCGCGAGGTGTCCCACCAGCGCGCCGCGGCGACGACGATGCAATCCGAACATCGACATCAGGTTCACGCCCGCGAGGGTCTCGCCGGGCAAGCGGTCGAGATAGGCGCCGTAGCCAGCATCCAATCCGATCGCGGCCATCGTGTTCCTGAAGAGAACGGAGTGCATGGCCGCGGGGTCACCGGAGCCATACTCGTCGGTCTGGATCTCAACCAGCGCGGCTTTCGCGCGGCCCCCGAGCCGCGGGATCGCCCACGAATGCGGATCGGCCTCCTTCAGCTGGTACGCGGACCGATGGATCACGAACTCCTGGAAACGATCGAGGGACGGCTCCAGCAGGAGCCGCCTCGCGAGCGCCCCGTCCCCCTCCGCCATCGAAACGAGCATGTCTACGAGATCGCCCGGCTCCCTGTCCGGGACGGCAGCAACCAGCTCCTTCTCGAACGCGTCCTCCAACTCTCTCCTGAAGTAGAGGAGGGACGGTTCCCACTCCCAGTCGGGGTCGACCGCGTCGATGCTCGAATAATGAAGCTCATAACAGAGATACAGCGCGAGATGGAAATCATCTCCGCCGAGCGCGTCGTCCTCCAGCGTTGGTGCCTGGCCCAGGGTGCGAACAGGCTTCGAAAGAGCATCGATAACGTAGGCAGTGAGGGGGCCGCGCGGGCGCGGCATCCGAAGCTGCCTTCGGATGCATGTGTCGGTTCTCAAGCGGTGCTCCCGATCAGATGTGTTCCTTGTGAAGGAGCGTGCTCACTTCTGAGCAGCCTTCCCTGGTTCTTTCCATCCACGGCGGGGACAAAACCCGCCGGGCACGAGCGCTACCGGTGCGATCAGCGTCCGAGCACGGTGGACACGGGCCGCTGTGTCTGGGGACCGCGCTCGGGGGCCGCGGCGCGACCCGAGCCCGTCGGCGAACCCTCGATGCGGCGAAGGCCCCATGCCATCGCGGCGATCCAAAGGGCCACGAGTAGCGCCAGCGCCGACGACGCCGCGAACGTCACCGCGTAGGAAACATCCTTGGCCTCCCTCAGCAACAGCTCCTTGTCGGACTCCAGCGCCCGCGCCTCGTTCGGCGCGGGAACCGGCACGCCCTCGGCCGGGATGACCGGATCCTCGGGGAGGTAGATGGGGACCGCCATGAGGGATCGATCGTCGTGGAGTCGGATCTGGGTCTTCCACTCACCGGTGAGGGGAACCGGGTCGGCCGCGGCGTAGGTACCGTCGCCGGTCGGATCGAGTTCCTGTACGACGCTACCTCCTCCCTGCCATGAGGTGACGTTGAACCATTCGCTGTCGTCGGCCGTCGACGGTGGATCCATCGCGACCTCGACCGTGCCCCATCCCTCCCGCTCGGCCGGCGTCACCGCGACGGTGGCCGAGCCGGGGATCTTGTCGCCCGCGGGGAACGGGTAGACGAGCACGAGGACGATCCCCGCGGTGGTCGCGACGGCCAGGGCCTTGGAACCGAACTGTCGTGGGCGGCCCGGCTCCAGAAGCGCGCGTCCGATGTATCCACCGAGTACTGAGCCGGCGATGGCCGCGATGAAGCCGAGGATCGCGCCCTCGGGGAAGAGGGACGCGGGCCACGACATCGTCATCCAGAGATGGCTCCACATCCACTCGGCCGCGAGCCCGACCGTACCGACCGCAACACCTGCGAAGGCGGCGAAACGCAATTGCCGGTCCGTCGAGACGCGCAGGGCGATCGCCTCGATCGCGAGAGCTTCCGCTAGGTAGAGCGGGAAGTGCAGGGTCGTGTGGTCCATGAGGGGGCCGACCGCGGCGCTGACGATCCCGCGCACCAAGAGGAAGAAACCAACGGCGAGAAGAGCCGCCCCCTTCCCGAGCTTGATCCTCGCCGCAACCAGCACCACGCCGGCCGACGCCATGAGGAGGATGGGGTGGAACAGAAGACGGAACTGCGGAACCGAGTAATCGAACTCCGCTTGGAGCGCGGAGAGCCCGATCAAGAAGGCGCCGGCGATCATGCATTCCGAAGCGAACAAGAAGGACTTCTTGGGAACGTCACCAGCAGCGCGCCGGCCCTCGACGAACAGAACCCACAGAGCCAGCGTCGACAGCGACGCACCCCCGACCATCTGGATGTGCGTTGGACTCCACAAGGTGACGTCTTGGCCGAAGAGACGGTGCCAGACGTCGTCGAGCGGGAAACCCATCACGGCCACGCCGCCGCAGAGCAACAGCAGAAGGCCGCCCACGGGCGCGTACCACCCCGGTCGGATGCGGACGGCGGTCGGATCCTCGTCGCGGCCGAGCAAGACCGCCGCGTAGCCGGCCAGCGCGATACCGGCGAGGCCACCGATGATCAGGAAGTGCGACGGGTTGGCGAAGGGACCGGGATCCCGGCCGTTGTCGATATGCGTCGCCACGTCCCAGTAGAAGCCGAACACCGCGACGAGAAGTGCTCCCGTGGCGATCGACAGCGGGAGGGCGGTCCATCCCGGTAGTCCCGAAACGCGCTCCGAGAACGAGGCCAGGTTCGTGAGCACCTTGGTGCGGCCCCGCCGGTGCGCCACGCCGAACGCGGCGAGTCCCGCGAGCATGACCACGGCGACGATGGTCGCGGGGATGAGGTCCTCGGTCGCCGCCCCGGCGGCGGACTCGTGAGCGAGTATGTGTTCGTAGCGCACGGCGATCTCCCCCGGCTCGGTCCCGACATCTGCCTGTTACCACTGGTAACTGATACCATTGGTAACATGCCCAGGATGGCCGCGTCAAAACGTAGGGGACCCAGTCCGGAGGTCGTCGCCCGGCGCGCCGAGCGCCGCACGCAAATCCTCGACGTCGCCGCACGGGTCGTGGAGGAGCACGGCCCCCGAGCGTCGATAAACCAGATCGCCGCCGCCGCCGGCATCGCCAAACCGGTCCTGTACCGCCATTTCGGCGACAAGGGCGGCCTCTATCAAGCGCTCGCCGAACGATACGTGAGGGCGCTGATGGACGACCTGCGGGCGGCTCTGCGGAGGGCGGCCGATCCCCGGGCGCGGATCGAGGCCACGATCGATGCCTACCTCAGCTTCGTGGAGGACCATCCGGAGCCCTACGAGTTCCTCATGCACCGAGCCGTATCGGAGGGCCCGGAGGCGCAAGCGACCGTCGCCGACTTCATCCGACAGGTGGCGGCGGAGGTGGCCGTCGAGCTGGGTCAGGAGCTTCGGGGCCAGGGGCTCGACTCGGGCGCCGCCGAGCCGTGGGCTCACGGGATGGTCGGGATGGTGCAACTCGCCGGGGACTGGTGGCTCCGGGCGCGAACGATGCCGCGCGAGCGGCTGGTCCAATACCTCACGGCTCTCCTGTGGCAGGGCTTCTCCGGTCTAGCCGCCGAACAGAGCGCGCCGGAAACCGGAACCGCACCCTGACCCCGGTTTCTTAGTCGGAACCGCACCGTGGAAGTGTCACTTTGCCGCGCCGGAAAAACGCCTCCCGATCTTTCGGTGCGACAACAGCACGGATAGCGCCCGAATTTCGACTAAGAAACGGGGGGCTTGAGGAGCATCTGGTTCTGCGCGGGATCGGCTACGAGCAGACCTCCCTGGTCC
>JBOGXG010000278.1:0-4782 GCA_050694195.1 Actinomycetota bacterium
GGCTCTATGAGCGAACGACCGGTCGACGCGCGCCTCTATCTCGTTGCTCCCTCCCGCCTCGCCGTCGGGACGCTTGCCGAGCTGGTCCCCGAGCTCGCGGCCGCCGGGGTCGATCTGATCCAGCTCCGCGAGAAGGAGATGGAGGCGGGAGACATCCTTCGGGTCGGCGAGCCGTTGGCCGCCGCCTGTGAGGAGGCTCGCGTCCCCTTCATCGTCAACGACAGGCCCGACGTGGCGTTCGCTCTCCGGGCCTCCGGCGTCCACCTCGGGACCAACGACCTCCCGACGTCGATAGCCCGGGCGATCCTCGGCCCGGCCATCGTGGGTCGCTCGAGTCACAGCCGGGATGACATCGACGCCGCGCTCGACGGTTCGCCCGATTACCTCGCGGTCGGTCCGGTGTACGCCACCCCGACGAAGCCGGACCGGCCCGGCACCGGTCTTGAACTGATCGCCCACGCCGCGGCTACCGTGTCCATCCCGTGGTTCGCGATCGGCGGCATCAACGATTCGAACCTCGAACAGGTGCTCGGCGCGGGGGCCGCTCGTATCGTCGTCGTCCGCGCGATCACCGAAGCCCCCGATCCTCCGAGCGCGGCGGCTCGTCTCAAGGCGATGCTGCGCTTCGCCACCACCACCCCTTAATCTCTCGGGATGCCCGAAGCGAAGGCTGGATCACGGTTCAAGCCGCGCATGGAGTGGCTGCTGGTGTTCGTCCCCGTGGCGATCGTGCTGGAGCTGACCCACGGCGAGCCGGTGGCCCTCTTCGTGGTGTGTGCTCTGGCCATCCTGCCGCTCGCCGGCTTGATCGGCCACGCGACGGAGGATCTCGCGCTGCGGACGGGGCCTCAGATCGGCGGCCTTCTCAACGCGACCTTCGGCACCGTCACCGAGCTGATCATCGCCTTCTTCTTGATCCTCGAGGGGCAACTCGAGATCGTGAAGGCGTCTATCACCGGATCGATCATCGGCAACGTGCTGCTCGTGCTCGGCCTGTCTTTCCTCGTCGGGGGTTTGAAGCGCGAGCAGCAGACTTTCAATGTCGCGTCGGCAGGGCTCCACTCGACCTTGCTCGTGATAGCGGTCGTCGGTCTCCTCATGCCCGCACTCTTCGCGCTGTCTCCGGAGGCGAGCGAGTTCCGCACCGAGGCGGTCTCCGTCGGTGTCTCCATCGTTCTCATCGTCGTGTACGGCCTCGGCCTCCTGTTCGCCTTGAAGACGCACAAGAAACAGTTCGCGTCGGCGCACTCGACGGAGGGCGTTCCACATTGGTCGAAGGGCTTCGCTCTCGGTCTCCTTGGGGGCTCGACGGTCATCGTCGCACTCATGAGCGAGTTCCTGGTCGGTGCGCTGGAGCCCACGGTGGAGGAGCTCGGCATCTCCGAGCTGTTCGTCGGGCTCATCATCGTGCCGATCATCGGTAACGCGGCGGAGCACTCCTCGGCCATCTTCCTCGCCGCGAAGGACAAGATGGACATCTCGATAGAGATCGCGATCGGATCGTCGACCCAGGTCGCGCTGTTCGTCGCTCCCGTGCTCGTGTTCCTATCGCTGGTGGTGGGGGAGCCGATGGACCTCATCTTCAGCGGGTTCGAGATCGCCGCGGTGGCGTTCTCCTCGGCGATCCTCGCTTTCATCGCGCTCGACGGACGCTCGAACTGGATCGAGGGCGTCCAGCTCCTCGGCGCGTACGTCATCATGGCCATCTCTTTCTTCTTTCTGTAGGCCCGGGGAGGATCCAGATGCCGCGAGCGATCGACTTCCACGTTCATGCGTCCACGACCGAGTGGATGCGGGGCTCGCTGGGGCCGATGCTCGAGAACACCGCGAAGTACTTCCGCAGCGAGGTGCGCGTGAGGACGGTCGAGGAGATGGCCGCCGAGTACAAGGAGTGGGACCTCCTCGGCGTGCTGCTCGGGTGGGACGCGGAAACCGCGACCGGACTGCCGGCGCTCACGAACGACATGGTCCACGAGATCTGCACTGCGTTCCCGGAGCAGTTCGTCGGCTTCGCAGGGGTCGACCCTCACAAACCGGACGCGGTGGAAGAGCTCGAACGGGCGGTGACGGAGCTCGGCATGAAGGGGCTGAAGATCCATCCCCAGGTGCAACGGTTCTATCCGAACGATCCGCAGTGGACGCCATTGTGGGAGAAGTGCGAGGAGCACTCGCTGCCCATCGTGGCGCACGTCGGTCAGACGGGACTGGGCGCCGGTGTTCCCGGAGGCTCCGGGATCGCCTTCGATTACGGGAGGCCGATGCTGATGGACATGGTCGCGGCGCGCCACCCCCGGCTCACCGTGGTGATGGCGCACTTCGGCTATCCGTGGCACCTCGAGGTGCTGGCCAGCGCGATGCACAAAACGAACGTCTGGGTCGATCTCTCGGGCTGGCGTCCGAAGTACATCCCCGACGAGGTGAAGCGGGACTGCCGCGGCCGGCTCAACGATCGCTTCGTGTGGGGGAGCGACTACCCGATGCTCGACCCCGGCCGCATCCTGAGCGAGTTCGACGACATGGGCCTCGAGGGCGAGAAGCGGGACAACGTACTGTTCGCCAACGCCGCCCGACTTCTCGACCTCCAGGTCTAGCTCGCGCCCCCCCCGCCGGCCCGAGGACTATTTCCCCGGGGCCCGGCGTTACCCTAGGTGTATGGCAACTCGCGAAGAGGTCAAAGAGCAGGTCATCGAGGCCCTCGGGACGGTCAATGACCCCGAGCTCGGCATCGACATATGGAACCTCGGCCTCGTCTACGAGGTCGACGTGAACGAGGGCAACGACGTCAAGGTGGACTTCACGCTGACGACGATGGGGTGCCCGATCGCCCCGATGATCGACGAGGAGATCCGCAACGCGACCCAATTCATCGAGGGCATCGGAGAGGTCACCACCGAGCTCGTGATGTATCCGCCGTGGTCGCCGGAGAAGATGTCGCCTCTAGCGCGCTCCGCCCTGGGCTTCGTCTAACCCTCGGGCTTGGGCCAAGTTCCGCCGCTTACAGCGGACTTTCGAGCCACGGAAACCTCGGTCGTACCGACTAGCTCCAGAACTCGTCGACCGCCTGCGTGTCCTCGCCGAAGGCCCAATATTCGGTGACCTTGCCGTCGCTCACGTGGAACACGTGCACGGCCGGTCCCTCCCACGTCTTACCGTTCCTCTCGGCGCGGACCCGGAGCATCACCACCGCGTGCTCGTCGTTGGCGAGGACGTCGTGGATCTCCTGGCTGAAATTGCCGCCGGTCTCCTGGATGAGGCGGGCGAACATCCCGAAGACCTCGTCGTGACCTTTGTAGTCCCCTGCGAGGATGTTGTTCCCGGGTTGATGCCAGACGATGTCCTCCGCGAAGAGGCTCTTCACCGTCTCCATGTCGCCGTTGGCGAACGCTTCGTACCCCTTGCGCATGAGCGCGACGTTCGGGTGTTCGGTCATCCCAACCCCCTTAGCTCTGCCGGACACTTCAGGCCCAGCTTCCTCCCGGTTCCGAGCCGGTGCAAGGGGTTTCGGGCGGTGCCGACTGGGCTAGGTTGCGATGATGGCTTACCGCCCGCAGCATCTCGAATGTGCCCATTGCCGCACTGTCCACGACGCTCGCGTTCTGCAGAACAGGTGCTCTTGCGGCGGGACCTTGCTCGCCCGCTACGAACTCGGCGGCGTCGGTCTCGACGATCTGCGCGGGCGGGGGCCGGGGATGTGGCGCTATGCGGAGTTGCTCCCCACGGGTGACGACGTCGCGAGTCTCGGCGAGGTAGAGACCCCGCTCCTTCCTCTTCCGCGGTTCTCCGAGAGGTGGGGCATCGGGTCCCTGCTTAAGGACGACGGGACGCTTCCCGGCGGCACGTTCAAGGCGCGCGGCGCGGCGGTGGGGCTTAACCGGGCGGTGGAACTTGGGGCGCAGCGCATAGTGATGCCGAGCGCGGGCAACGCCGGCGGTGCGTGGGCTCTCTACGCGGCGCGCGCCGGGATCCCGGTGACCGTGACGATGGCCAAGAGCGCGCCGGCGATGAACCAGTTGGAGGTGGAGGCCGCGGGGGCGGAGCTCGTCCTCGTCGACGGCACGATCGCCGACGCCGGGCGAGAGGCGAAGAGGATCGCGAGCGAGACCGGTGCGTTCCTCGCATCTACGTTCAACGAGCCTTACCGCGTCGAAGGCAAGAAGACCGCATGGCTCGAGACCTTCGACCGGCTCGGCGACGGACGCTCGATGAAACTTCCCGGCTCGATCGTGGTGCCGGTCGGCGGGGGAGTGGCCGCGGTCGCGGCGGCGAAAGCGGCGGCCGAGGTTCTAGGAGCGGGGTGGGCGACCGGCCCAGCGCCGGTCATCTTCGGGGTCCAGTCCGATCGCTGCGCGCCGATCGCCCGCGCCTTCGAGATGGGCCTCACGGAGGTCGAGCCGTGGGACGAAGATCCCGAGACCGTGGCCGCGGGCCTCCGGGTGCCCGCGCCCTCGGAGGGCGACCTCGTTCTCCACGAGGTGCGCGCCTCCGGGGGCCGGATGGTGACGGTGCCGGAGGGCGAGATCGTCGGGGCGGTGCACGACCTCGCATCGAGCGAGGGCATCTTCGCCTGTCCCGAGGGCGCCGCGACGTTCCTCGGGGCCGAGTACCTCGCCCGCCAGGCGGCGCTCGTGGAACCGGTGGTGATCTACAACACGGGAGCCGGCTCGAAGTACGCATCGTTCCTCGCCCGCTGATCTTCTGTTCTCTGGATGTCCGCTATAAGGCGGCAAGATCCGGACCAAAAACGGGGGTTGACGGAGGCTCGGCGCGCGGCCTAGTATCGAA
>JBOGXG010000279.1:0-12258 GCA_050694195.1 Actinomycetota bacterium
CGTCGCTCGCGCGCCATCGCGCCGACCAGTTCCACCTCGGCGCCGGCGAGGTCCTGCGATGCCGGCGCGCAATCGAGGCCTTTGATCATCGTGGGTTGAACGACCCGGTCCCACGGGGTCTCGCCGAGCATCAGATCGTAGGTAGAGACCTCGACCGCGCGGTGATCGAGTCCCACGCCGGTCGTGGCGTTCGCCTGCGGGTCGACGTCGACCACTAGGATCCGGTGGCCCCGCAAGGCGAGGGCGGCGGCGAGGTTCACCGAGGTCGTGGTCTTGGCCACGCCGCCCTTCTGGTTCGCGACGCAGACCATCCGCCCGTGGCCCCGCTCGATACGGCGCGCCTCCAGGATTTTCCAGTCTTTGGGAGCTGCCAGTTCCTCCACAAGGCCCTTTCGGCTCGCCGCCCTAAAGGCGGACTATAGCAATACCTCCCCGCCACTCCTCGGACCCCGGCGGAGGCTCGGCGCCCCGGCCCAGGTAGAGCGCGGCGATGCCATGCGCGCCCACCAAGGGGCGAAGGAGGTCGAGCGCCGCGGGCGGTTCGGCCAGGGCCCGCGCGACGGCGAGCGCGTGTCCGGCTCGCAGTCGCCGATCGAGCGCCGCCTGCTCCGCCGATAACGCCAGCACCTCCACCTCGAGGCCGAGTTCCCGGACGACCTCTTCGAGGAACGCGGCCCTTTTCCGGCGCGGCTCGAGGAGCCGCCATCCCCGCGGGGAGCCGGCGATGGCGAGAGGAATCCCCGGCAGCCCGGCCCCCGAGCCCACGTCGATGCAGGGGCCTTCGGGGAGTTCCTCCAGCAGCGGAGCAAGCCGCAGCGAGTCATCGATGTGACGTTCCCGGAGGCGGGGAAGGTCGCCGGTGGCGACCAGGTTCAGGCGGGGGGCCCAGTTGCGGAGGAGTTCCTCGTAACGAGCCAGGGCGGCGGCGGGGTCGGCCATGCCTTAGTTAAACGTGGAACTCCCCTCGACCTGCGGTTCTCTTCCTCGAAGGGTCCGCCACAGGCTCCGAGATCTGGTCCGAAAAACTACTCGCCGCGGACTACCACCTTGCGGTTCGGCTCCTCGCCCTCGCTGAAGCTCGAGGCCCCGTCGATCTCGGACACCGCGTCGTGAACGATCTTTCGCTCGTAGGCGGACATCGGCTCGAGCTCGATCTCGGTGCCGCGCTCCTTGGCCCGCTCGGCGATCGACCGGGCGTAGTCGGCGAGCGACGACCGCCGCCGGGCCCGGTAGCCCTCGACATCGACGAGGAGGCGGATGCGCGAGCGGAGCTTCCGCTGCACCGCGGTGCGGGTGAGCTCCTGGAGCGAGTCCAGCGTCTGGCCCCGGCGACCGATCATCACCCCGAGTTCCTCGCCGGTGACCTCGATGTGAGCTGTCTCGGCATCCACGTGAGAGGTCACCTCGGCGCCCAGTCCCGCGGCGCCGAGAAGCCCCCTCACGAACTCCTCGCCGGCGGCGGCGACCTCCTCGAGGGGTACCGGCTCCTCCAGCTCGTCGGATCCGGCGCTCGCGCCGTCGCCTTCCGAGACGGGGTCGGCCGGCTCGCCGGCCTCGTTCAGATCCTCGATCTCTTCGCTCATCGCCTCTTCTTCTTCTTGGACGAGGGGTGTGGTTTCGACGTAGGTTTCGCCGCGGGCGCCTGTGCGTCCTTCCCCTTAGTGGCGCCCTTCGAACCCTTGGGGTTCCCCGTCTTGGACCCTCCCCGAGAGCCCTTCTCCACGAGGTTCGCCTCCACGGTCTTGGGCTTCACGGTTCCCGGCACGATCGGGGGCGCGGCCTTCAACATGATGCGCTGCTGGAGGATCGTCCACAGGTTGGTCGTGAGCCAGTAGAGGACCACCCCCGAGGGGAAGTTGAACGAGAAGATCATCAGCATGAACGGCATGATCTTCGCGAAGGTCTGCATCTGCTGGGCGGTGGCGTCCTGCGCCGCTCCCCTCGACGCCATCATCTGCTTCTGCTGATACCAGGTCGTGAACCCCATGGCGAGGACCATGACGAGGTAGGGGATCGCCGAGACGAAGCCGTCCCCACAGGTCGTATTCGGAACCGCCTCGGAGGCGTCTCGCTGGATCGCGAGCTGGGCGGTGCAATCCAGCCGGATCCCGAGGAACTGGTTCACCTGGAGCGCTTTCTCGAGGAGGTCCTGACCCAGTCGGGTCCCCTCCTCGACGTACTTGAGCCGTAGCACGCCGCTTGCCGCCATCTCCACCGGGTTCCTGATGACGTAGAACAGCCCTATCAGGACGGGCATCTGCAGCAATAGCGGCAGGCACCCGCCGAGAGGGTTGACCCCGTGTTCCTTGTAGAGGGCCATCATCTCTTCGTTCATCTTCTGGCGGTTGCCCTTGTACTTGGCCTGGAGGCGCTTGATCTCGGGCTGGATCATCTGCATCTCGCGCATCGAGCGCGTCTGCTTGATCGAGAGGGGAAGAAGGACGACCCGGACGGTGACGGTCAGGAGGATGATCGCCAGGCCGTAGCTCTGGATCAGGCCATAGAAGAAGGCGAGGACCGCCGCGAAGACCTCGAAGAAACCCATCGGCTAACCGGCCTTCCGAGCCGAGGGGCCCGGCACCCGATCGATGCCGCCGGCCGCCCATGGGTGGCAGCGACCGATGCGGCGGACGGCGAGGACCGTCCCGCTCAAGGCCCCATGGATCTTGATCGCCTCGACCGCATAGGCCGAGCAGGTCGGCTCGTAGCGGCAGTGGCGGGGGAAGAGCGGGGACACGAAGCGCCTGTAGAGGGACACGATCGTCACGAGCACGCGGGCGAGGAGGCTCACGCCGGCGTCCCCCGCATGGCCCTGCGTATGGTGTCTACCATTTCTTGGAAGCCCTCCCTGGCGACCCTGGCGTCGGCCCGAACCACCACGTCCACGCCGTCCTCCGGTCCTGCAGCTCGCACCGCCTCCCTTAGCCGCCGCTTGATCCGGTTGCGAAGCACCGAGCTCGGCGCCCGCACGACGAGTCCGAGTCGCGTTCCGCGCTCGCCCGTCTGTCTCACGTACACGGTCAATCCCCGATCACCGGAACGCCGGCCTTCGACGAAGGCAGCCTTGAAATCCGCCGGTCGCGAGATCGAACGGAAGGAACCCATCGTCGCGGCTCCCCGGTTTTAAGCCGAGAGTCGGGCCCGTCCCTTGGCCCGGCGATTCTTCAGGATCGTCCTACCCGCTTTGGTACGCATGCGGATCCGGAAGCCATGCTTCCGCTTCCTGCGACGGTTGTTCGGCTGGTACGTCCTCTTGCTCAAGGAACCTCATCCATCCCGTACTCGATTTCCGTCCCCGTGCACGCTTCGATGGTCGCGAAATTCCGTGGGGATCTCAGATGCCGCAGGAGTATAAACGCAAGGTCGTTTGTCCACGTCACGGGGCCCGCCCCAAGTGATTTCCCACACTCACTTAGGGCCACTTGACGACAGCAAAGCGCGCGTCGATAAGGTGAGCGCTGGTCGATCGGTCTCGGGGGTTTGAGGCAGAGGGACCGCGGCACTTCCCCCCGGACACCCCGGCTGCCGGCGGTAGGTTGTCAACACGTGTGGATAGAACTGTGGAGACGACATCATCGCAGGCCAGGCACCCTTTTCCTCCCCTCTCTCCGACGCGGGCCGCAGACTCGACCGTGTCACAACGGGGGTTTTGTCCGTATACAGCGGCTGTGGATAAGTGGCCGGAACAGGGGGATGGAAACGTGCAGATCTCATCGGACGCGCCGTCAAGATCATCCGAGGAGACGCCCGCGGCGGGCTCGGCCCGCGTCCTCGATCCGCCCGAAGACATCTGGGCGCGCGCCGCGGCGGAGCTTCGTTCCTCCATCCCCGAGGGGAACTTCACGACGTGGTTCTCGCGCTCCCAAGCCGTCGGGATAGATGGGGGCACGTTCGTCCTCGGCGTCCCCAGCGCCTTCGTCAAGGAATGGATCGAGTCGCATTACGTAACCCAGCTCAACGCGGCACTCACGCGCGCGGCCGGTCATCCGCTGTCGCTGATGTTGAAGACCGACGACACGATCGAGGAGGTGGCCGATGGTCCGATGACCCCACCGGCACCACCCCCGCCGCGGCCCCCGTTCTCCCCCGCCGCCGAACGTCCCCGGTTCCACCCCAAGTACAACTTCGACTCCTTCGTGATCGGTTCGTCGAACCGCTTCGCCCATGCCGCGGCACTGGCGGTGGCGGAGGCGCCGGCCAATGCCTACAACCCGCTCTTCATCTACGGAGAGGCCGGCTTGGGGAAGACCCACCTCCTGCATGCGATCGGTCATTACGTGCTCGAGTGCAGCCCCCACCTCGTGGTCCGCTACGTGTCGAGCGAGCAGTTCATGAACGACTTCATCTCGGCGCTGCAGAACCGGGCGATCCCCGAGTTCCACCACCGCTACCGGATGGTCGACCTGCTCCTCGTCGACGACATCCAGTTCCTCGAGGGCAAGGAGCGGACCCAGGAGGAGTTCTTCCACACCTTCAACGCCCTCCATCCGAAGAGCCAGCTGGTGATCACCTCCGATCGGCCGCCAAAGAAGATCGCGACCCTGGAAGAGCGGCTGCGCACCAGGTTCGAGTGGGGCCTCATCACCGATATCCAGCCGCCCGACCTCGAGACCCGGCTTGCGATCCTCCAGATGAAGGCGAACACCGAGGACCTCGCCGTGCCGCAGGACGTACTGTCGTTCATCGCATCGCGGATCCAGACGAACATCCGCGAGCTCGAGGGGGCGCTCATCCGGGTGGTGGCTTACTCGTCCCTGACCCGCGTCGACGTCACCCTCGAACTGGCGCAGGGCGTCCTTCAGTCGCTGCTGCCCGACGGGCTCGAGGCCCGCGTCACGTCCGATCTCGTTATCTCCGTGTCCGCCGACTACTTCGACGTGACTCCCGACGAGATCTGTTCCTCGAGTCGCTCCCGGCCCCTCGTCACTGCACGACAGATGGCGATGTATCTCTGCCGCGAGCTCACCGACCTCTCGCTCCCGAAGATCGGCGAGCGGTTCGGGGGCCGCGACCATTCCACAGTTATCTACGCCAACAACAAGGTCCGGGAGCTCATGCAGGAACGCCAAAGTTGTTATGAGCAGGTGCGTGAGCTGACCACCCGCATCCGTCAACAAGCCGCCCGTGGATAACGCATCCTCGATCTGCCGGAGTGGTGGACAAGCTCGCTTCGCATCCCTCTTCGCGCACGTTGCGCGCGTTGTCCACCACCGAGTCCCCGGGTCCGCGCGCAGGCCCGTGCCCGCTCCGACCTGCGGAAGCGAACCCTTATCCACGATTCCACAGCCCCTACTAGTACTTCTAAGAAATATCTCTTACTTAGAGCAGAACCCAACCGTTGAGAACCGCAACTTGTCACAGCACGTCCTTATGCTTGGTCGCGGGTGCGTTAGATCGAACGGAGGCTGAACGGCATGAAGTTCCGATGTGAGCGTGACGATCTTCTGGAAGCGGTGCAGTTCGCGTCGCGGGCGATCTCGAACCGGGCGACTCTTCCTGTTCTTTCGGGCCTTCGGATCGAGGCGAACGACGAGGGCACGGTCCTCGTGGCGGCGACGGATCTCGAGTTGACGATGGAGACGTCGTTCAAGGCAGGCATCGATGAGCCCGGTAAGGCGATAGTTCCCGGGCGTTTGTTCGGCGAGATGTCGCGGAGCCTGGGGGTCGGTCAGGTCTCCGTGTTCGGCGGCGACGGGGAAGTGGAGATCTCCTCGGGACGCGGTCAGTTTCGGGTGAAGTCGCTTGCTCCCGACGACTACCCGGCCCTTCCGATCGAGGACCGCGCGCCGAGCGAGGAATCGGTGGCAATCGCGGTCGATGCCGGTTCGCTCGGCAGCGCGTTGTCGCAGGTGGTTCGCGCCGCGTCCACGGACGAATCCCGGCAGGTGTTGACGGGGGTCCTCTGGGAGATCGATGCCGGCGAGGTGACGCTCGCGGCAACCGACTCTTATCGCCTCGCGGTTCGTACCCTCGAGGTCATCGGTGGGCCCGCGGAGACTCAGCGCGTGGTCCTCCCTGCTCGAACGTTGGCCGAGCTCGGCCGCGCTTTGCAAGGGGCCGGGGGGTCGGTGACGGCGACGATGAAAGAGAACCTGATGGCTTTCTCGGTACCTCGATCGGAGGACGGGGGTTCGGGGGCCGGGGGGTCGGTCATCGGCTCGCGCTTCATCGAAGGCGAGTTCCCGAATTATCGGCAGCTGATCCCTCAGGGGTACGCGAACGCGCTGACCGTCGACAAGGACGCTCTCCTAGAAGTCACGAGACGCGTCGGACTGCTGGCCCAGAACAACCTTCCGGTGAAGCTGAGCCTCGGAAGCGAGCTCGAGGTGTCGGCGCATACGCCGGACGTTGGAGAGGGTCAGGAGCTCCTAGATGCGGAGTACGAAGGCGAGCCGTTGGTCATCGCCTTCAACCCACAGTTCCTCTACGACGGGGGCTCTGCCGTGCAGTCGGATCGTCTTGTGCTTGAGGCTGGCGACGGCCTCAAGCCGGCGATCCTGCGCGGCGAGGGGGAGTCCGCGTTCACCTACTTGCTGATGCCCGTGCGGCTTTCCTAGCGATACCAGGAGAACATTGCGCGTCGGCACGCTGGCTCTGGAGGATTTCCGCAATTACGAAACGCTGGCGGTCGAGTTCGTCGATGGGCTGAACCTCGTCGTGGGTCGGAACGCACAGGGGAAGACGAACCTACTAGAAGCGGTGTATTGCCTCAGCGGGTTGGGCTCTCCGCGATCTCCCGATGCCGCGCTGATCAGGCAGGGTGAGGACCGTTCGCTGCTCCATGCGCGCGTGACGAGGCGAGCCAGGACGTTCGACGTGGACATCGAGCTGAAGCCGGGACGCGGCACCCGCGCCCTCATCAACAAAACGGCGATACCGTCCGGCCGAGCTCTCGCCGATCTGAGTGTCAGCGTCTTCTTCGGCCCCGACGAGTTGTCGTTGGTGAAGGGCTCTCCCGACGGCCGGCGCCGGTTCCTCGACGATCTCATAGTGAAGCTGAGGCCCTCGCAGGAAGACCTACGCCGCGAATGGGAGCGCGTCCTGAAGCAGAGGAACGCTCTGCTGAAATCATTGCCCCGGCGCGGCGGTGAGAGGGTTCTGCCTCCGACGATGGATGTGTGGGACGAGGCCTTCTGCAGGGCAGCCGCGCAGCTGGCGACGGCACGCCTCCGCGCATTGGCCGCGCTCGTCCCTTACGCGCAACGGCGCTACATGGAGGTGGCCGGTGGCGGTTTACTCGCGCTGACCTATGTGAGTTCATGGGTCGGCGAGGACCTGGTGCGGCGGGCGGTTGCCGCGCCGGACGACATCGACGTCGCAGAGCTGAGAACCGCATTGGCGGCGCGCATCGACGAGGTGCGCCCGCGCGAGATGGAACGCGGGATCTCGTTGGCGGGACCGGGACGCGACGACGTCGGTGTTCGTCTCGCCGGAGGCAGCGGCGAGCTCCTCGACGCGCGCACGTTCGCGTCGCAAGGCGACCAGCGGACCGCGGCTCTCGCGCTGAAACTGGCGGAGCACGATCTCTTGAGCGAGGTCCTGAACGACCCTCCCATCCTCTTGCTCGACGACGTCTTCTCCGAGCTCGATCCCCGGCGTCGAGATTGGCTCCGCGAGGCGGTGCGCGCCGCGGGTCAGACGATCCTGTCGTCGGCGGACACCGACGCCTGGTCGAGCCTGGGGGCGGAGCGCGTGTTCTCGGTCGAGCAGGGAAAGGTAGAGCTCGTTGAGTAGGTGGCGCGAGGAGCCCCAGAGGATGGGCGACGTGCTCGGTGGAGTGGGACGCGACCTGGGTCTGACCGGGGCGATCGGGACCGGACGGGTGTGGGCCCATTGGGCGGAGATCGTCGGCGACGCGGTCGCCGATCACGCCGAGCCGACCTCGCTTCGGGACGGCGTGCTGCGGATCAGGACGGATAGCCCGACCTGGGCGACCGAGATCGGGTACCTCGGCGCCGAGATCTCGCGCCGAGCGAACGCGATTGCGGGGACCCCGGTCGTGACCGAGGTGCGGGTCTGGACCGGCCCCGGCCGGATCGAACGGCCCGGCTCGAGGCCCTCCGGAGTGCCTCCGCGGGACGATCCCGGGCCCGATCGCGAGCCGGTCGGAACCGGTCCCCAGAAGGAGCCTCTGGTCGCCCTCAAGCGGGCCCGCGAAGCCTGGGCGAGGCGCCGTCGCGGGGGGGCCGGGTAGGCCCTTTCCGGGACCGTCGAAAACCCACAAAGTCGCAGGTAAATGGTAAGATTTCACCCGTGGATCTGCAGTTTCCGGCCCCCTCGCGGCGCCCCCCAGATCGCCGGGGTCGGGGCTCGGAAAAGGCCTTCGACAGGCCCTCTAGCGTTCCGTTCTAAGGAGAGAAACCTCGGCTAAGAACCAGTCCGTTCCCGCCACGAAAACCAAGGCGAGCGGGAGTTACACGGCTCAAGACATCACCGTCCTCGAAGGACTGGATCCGGTCCGTAAGCGGCCGGGTATGTACATCGGCTCCACCGGCATCCGCGGTCTCCATCACCTCGTCTACGAGGTGGTCGATAACGCCGTGGATGAGGCCATGGCCGGCTACTGCGACCGGATCATCGTCGAGCTGCTCGCCGACGGCGGCTGCAAGGTGGCCGATAACGGCCGTGGCATCCCCGTCGACACGATCAAGTCGGGCAACTCGAGGGTCCGGAAGCCGGCGGTCGAGGTCGTCCTGACGACTCTGCACGCGGGTGGCAAGTTCAACCAGGAGGGCGGCGGCTACCAGGTCTCCGGGGGCCTCCACGGCGTGGGCGTCTCTGTGGTCAACGCCCTGTCCGAGCGACTCGAGGTCGACGTCGTGAGGGACGGCAAGCTGTGGCACCAGGAGTACGAACGCGGGAAGCCCACCGCCAAGCTGAAGAGCGTGCGACCGGCGAAGAAAACCGGGACGACGATCGCGTTCTGGCCGGATCCCCAGGTCTTCACCGAGGAGCGCGACTTCAAGTTCGACACGCTTGCGCAGCGCCTCCGGGAGATGGCCTTCCTCAACAAGGGTCTCGAGATCAGACTGATCGATCATCGGGGCACCAAGCAAGAGGAGACCTTCAAGTACACGGGCGGCATCGTCGACTTCGTCAAACACCTCAACGGTTCTCGTGATGCGGTCAACAAGCGCGTTATCTACTTCGAAGCCAAAGGCGACCGGCACGAGGTCGAGGTCGCGCTGCAGTGGACGACCGGCTACAACGAATCCGTGTTCACCTTCGCCAACAACATCAATACCCATGAAGGCGGGATGCACGAAGAGGGGTTCCGCCGGTCCCTCACTCGCGTCATCACTTCCTACGCGCGCTCGAAGGGCATCCTCAAGGAGAAAGACGACGCCCTGGTCGGCGAGGATTGTCGCGAGGGTCTCACCGCGATCGTGTCCGTCCGGCTTCAGGAACCGCAGTTCGAGGGCCAGACGAAGACGAAGCTGGGGAACACCGAGATCCGCTCGTTCGTCGAGACATCGATGAACCAGAAGTTCGGCGAGTACCTCGAGGAGCATCCATCTGAGGCGCGCGCCGTATGCAACAAAGCCATCTCGGCGCAGCGCGCGCGTATCGAGGCACGCAAGGCGCGCGATGTCGTCCGTAGGAAGTCGCTCCTCGAGACCTCGACGCTTCCCGGGAAGCTCGCCGATTGCCAGACCCGCGATCCCCACGAGGCCGAGCTCTTCGTCGTCGAGGGTGACTCCGCCGGCGGCAGTGCGAAGCAGGCGCGCGCCCGTGAGTTCCAGGCCATCCTTCCGCTGCGCGGCAAGATCCTGAACGTCGAGCGCGCACGGCTCGGGAAGATCCTCGAGAACAAGGAGATCCAGGCGATCATCACCGCCGTCGGCACCGGTATCGGCGAAGACTTCGACATCACCAAATGCCGGTACCACAAGATCGTGTCGATGGCGGATGCCGACGTCGACGGCTCACACATCAAGACGTTGCTGATGACGTTCTTCTTCAGGTACATGCGCGAGCTGATCGAGGCGGGGTACGTGTACGTCGCCGCGCCTCCTCTCTACCGGGTGCCCTACAAGGGCAAGGTCCATTACTTCCGCAACGACGCTCAGCTCGAGGACTTCAAAGCGTCGAACAACGGCGCCAAGATCGAGGCGTCCCGCTTCAAAGGCCTCGGCGAGATGAACCCGTCGGAGCTATGGGAGACCACTCTCGACCCGGAGAACCGCAAGCTCCTGAAGGTGACGATGGAGGACGCGGCTGTCGCGGAAGAGATCTTCTCGACACTGATGGGTGAGGATGTCGACGCTCGCAAATCGTTCATCCAGCGGAACGCGAAAGACGTGCGCTTCCTAGACATCTAGAAGGTAGGAGATGGCACCACCCAAGAAACCATTCCAAGACAAGCTGCCCGACGGGGGAGACGGCGGCGGCGTCGACGAAGTCGCGATAGACGACGAGGTCCAGCAGGCTTTCCTCGAGTACGCGATGTCGGTCATCGTGTCGCGTGCTCTTCCGGACGCCCGCGATGGCCTGAAGCCGGTTCACCGCAGGATCCTCTTCGCCGCGCTCGAGGCCGGGCTGCGACCGGACCGTCCGTTCCGCAAGTGCGCGGCGCTCGTCGGCGACGTGATGAAGAAGTACCACCCGCACGGCGACCAGGCGATCTACGACGCGCTGGCGCGCCTCGCCCAGGACTTCTCTATCCGCTATCCGCTGATCGAGGGCCAAGGGAACTTCGGCTCGATCGACGGCGACCAACCAGCCGCACAACGGTACTGTGTTTCCGGTGATACGCGCGTCCGCACCGTGGACGGTTCGCCACGGATCGACGAGATCGTCGACCTCGCGCCGGACTCCGAGATCGATATCGATCTGAAGATTACCGGCAAGAACGGTGATCCCGTGCGCGCCACGAAGCTGTTCCACAGCGGTGACCATCCGACCTTGCGCATCAGAACGCGCGAGGGCTACGTACTAGAAGGGACCAACAACCACCCGGTCCTCTGTCTCGACAGCGTGGCGGGCGTTCCGATGCTCCAGTGGCGCCTCATGGAAGAGATCGAGCCGGGAACCCGCGTCGCGCTGGCCCGTCACGGTTTCGACGAGGAGCCTCCTGTCTCCGACGAGGAGCGACGACTCGGGATTCTTGCCGGAGCTTGGGTTTCAGAAGGTTTCGCCAGCCAGACGCGAGCGGGCTTCAACAACATCGACAAGGACTTCTTCGATCTCGTTCTAGATGCCTACGACAGGCTGGTGGGCGGCAGACGTTATGTCTATTCACGAACCATCGCCTCCGGTTCCCTCCTTCACGAGCTCGATGTACAGGAGATGTCGGCGTTCCGAGCGAGCCCGCTGGGGTCGATGATGGGCGGGCGAAGTGATGTGAAGTACGTCCCCTCACTCATCTGGGAAGGCTCCCCCGGACTCAAGCGAGCGTTCCTGCAAGCGCTCTTCGAGGGGGATGGGTGCTCGTGGGTTGGGGCCCGAAGCTCAGTCGGGATCTGTTACTCGACTCGCAGCTTCCAACTCGCCCAGGACGTGCAAGAGCTCCTGCTTGAGTTCGGTGTCGTCTCTCGTCAATCCGTGAGCGAACGCGGCGAGATCAAGGTCATCGTCACCAATAGGAGGGATGCCCGGCTCTTCCACTCCAGGATCGGGTTCCTGGGAGCGAAGCAAGAGCGACTCGCGAAGCACTTGGATCAGGTTCCATCTAGGAGCCGGGCTCTCGCCCATGACCACGTGCCCTTCCTTAGCAACTACGTACGCGCGGAGCATTTCTCTGATCGGCGCAATCGCGCGTGGCTGATAAAGCACAACATCGATCGGATCGAGCGATGGGAGCGTGATGGCGAGGAGATCCTCAGCCATATCGAATCCGACGAGGTCAAGCGCGTCATCGCACCACTCACGACGGGGGAGTACTACTTCGCGAAGGTGGCCATCGTCGAGGACGCCGGCGTTCAGCCGGTCTACTCCCTGAAGGTGGAGACCGACGATCACGCATTCATCAGCAACGGATTCGTTAGTCACAACACAGAAGCCCGGCTGTCGAAGCTCGCGATGGAGTTGCTGCGCGACATCGACGAAGAGACGGTCGACTTCGCTCCGAATTACGATGGGTATGAACAAGAGCCCGTCGTCCTGCCCGCCCGCTTCCCCAACCTGCTCGTCAACGGTTCCAGCGGCATCGCGGTCGGCATGGCGACGAACATCCCTCCTCACACCCTCACCGAGGTCATCGACGGCATCATCGCGGTGTTCGAGAACGATGAGTTGATGGGCGACAAGCAGAAGATG
>JBOGXG010000280.1:0-15973 GCA_050694195.1 Actinomycetota bacterium
CTTTCTACCTCCAGCTCCCCGGCTCGTCGTCCACTTTGCCCCGCTAGGTACTATATGCGAACGTATGTTCGATTGTCAAGCTTGGATGTGCTATCCGCCATCGGTTTTGAAGCGGAGGATGGCTCCGACGCCCTCGGCGGGGCCCTTGTCCCCCGAGAGTTCGGGGATCGCGCAGATCGCGGCTCCCGTCCCCAGCGCCAGCCGCACCAACACCTCGTCGGCGCGTGCGGATGCCACGTCGTTGATGCCGATGTCATCGAGCGTTCCTCGATCCGTCGCGCCCTGGCTCATGTCGGAACGCGAGTACCACGCCGCCGGCTCCAGTCCGGTCCGGCGTATCAACAAGCTTTCGACCTGACCCATCCGGAGGGCCGCGAACGTGGCCTCCAGGCCCTCGGCGGCCAGATCCGCCTGACCGCGTTCCTCTAAGAATCGCTCGAGCGTGTCCTCGATCTTCTGCCCGGCGATGCCGGCGACGGCGGCCTCGATATCCTCCTTGTTGTCCTCGAGATCGTCCCTGTGATTCGAATCGACATCGAGTTCGAACAGCAACCGCTGGATATCGGGCGGACAGTTCTCGCGTAGGAACGAACGGGCGCGTACGTCGCCGAGCGCGACCGCAAGCGGCAGAGCCTCCTCGCGCATCATCTTCGTGAGCCTCGCCGCCACTTCCTCTGCGTTCCGTTCCCAGCTGTCCTCGGCGCGGTTTTGGAAGCGACGTTGCGACCAACCGCCGGGCTGCACCTTGCGTATCTCGTCGTGGTCCCCGGTGATCTCCACGGTCGCGTCATCGTCCAGACCACCGACGACGTGGATCTCCCCACCCGTGCGATCGACGACGACCACTGCATAGGTCGGGCGGTCCTGGACCCAGTCGAAGAACGGCAACAGATGTGGAAGTGAGCCGACACGGACCTCGTCGCGGATCGGGGTGTAGAGCGACTGCCGGAACGCCAGCTCTTCACCGCTCGTGATCGCCACCAGCCCGCGCCCGGCTCTGTGGGCGCCTGCAACCACGTCATCGAGGAACAGCCAGGACTTCTCCGGGATGTCGTCGGCCGGGCTCTGGCCCCGGAGCTCCCGCCACCGAAGCTCGATCTTGTGAGGAGCGAGCTCCGAGTCCGCGCTCGTGTCCAGGTAGAGCGACACGAACGGCCCGGACAACTCCTCCAGGCTCTGCAAGCGTTGGGTCAACAGGTCAACGTTCACGACGACACCCCCGGCATACCCGGATGAAGCACGATCTTGATCGCGTTGTCCTGCTTCTTCTGAAAGATCTCGTATGCATGGGGTCCTCCCTCCAACGGCAGGTGGGGCGATGCGAGACCGATCGTTCCGAGCGGGTCGGCATCGTCGAGCACCAATGGAAGCAAGTCGTCGATCCCATCGTTTGACGTTCGCCTGTCCCAACCGGATCTGAACCTGCTTGTCGTCGGATCACGCACCTCTTCAACGCGTAGATCTCGCTTCCCATGCCACGTGAGTGCTTTCATGTGTCCCTTTCCTCAGGATGGGCAGCCGCTTCTCTCAAGGCAACCTGTATCTGGTCCATACCCACACCCGAAGGTCGCTACCACCGCCCCAAACCGCCTTCTCATCGGGTTCGCTTGATGCCATGCTGGCCGGAAGGAGGTCTGTCTTGGCGGAAGCTGTCGAGGCGGCGGGCGGGCGGACCTCGACGCGGCTTCTCCTCGCCGACATGGGCGAATACGAACGGCGGCCGAGGCACGGGATCTACGCGCTGTGCGCCGTCGCGGTTCTGGTTCTCTGTTCGATCGCCGCCGACGGGGGATCCGTGTCGGGACCCGAAGAGGATGTCTTCCGGGCGATCCAGGATCTCCCCGACTTCCTGAAACCTTTGTTCTGGCCTGTGATGCAGTTCGGCAACCTGGTCATGGCTTTCGTCGCGACGGCGATCGCGCTGGTAACGCGACGGTGGCGGCTTGGCTCGGCGTTCCTTCTGCTCGCCGCGGGGAAGCTCTACTTCGGACGTCTGGTGAAGGAGCACGTGACCCGCCATCGTCCGGACGAGATCCTGGAGAACGTGGTCCTGCGCGATTCGTTCGGGGGCGGGCTCGCCTTCGTCTCCGGGCACGCGGTGATCGCGTTCGGTATCGCGACGCTGGCTCATCCCTATCTCGGTCGCGTCGGGCGGATCATCGTGTGGAGCCTCGCGGCAGGGGCCGGCCTCGGGCGGATCTACGTCGGCGCTCACCTACCTCTGGACGTCGTCGGCGGCGCCGCCCTCGGAGTCGCTCTCGGTCTCCTCTTCGGCCTGATCACGGGGGTCCCGCCGTCGGAGGAGACGGTCGTCGCCACCTGATAGCTTCCCCGGCAGCGCGGAGGGAGGCATGATGGCGTTCAAGGTCGGGGTAGGTCTATTCACGGGTCAGCTACCGGGCGGCAGCGACAGGACCTTCCATCAGGAGTACGCCGAGACCTTGGAACTCGTCCGCCTGGTGGAGGACGAGGGTCTCGACGCCGCCTGGGTGTCGGAACATCACGGAGCCGGCGACGGGTACCTGCCGGCCCTCCTCCCCATGCTCGCCGCGTTCGCCGCCGTCACGTCCCGGATCGAACTTGGGACGGGTGTACTGCTCGCCCCGTTCCACGATCCGCTGCGGATAGCGGAGGACTTCGCCGTCGTCGATCAACTCTCCGGGGGCCGCGTGATCGCCGGGTTCGGGATCGGCTGGCGAGAGGAAGAGTTCCGCGCCTTCAACGTCGACATCTCCGAGAGGACCCGCCGCACCGTCGAACTGGTCGAGATCGTCCGGCGGGCGTGGAGCGAGGATCGTTTCAGCTATTCGGGCAAACACTTCAACTACGACTCGGTCGCGGTAACCCCGAAGCCGGCGCGGGTTCCCCCTATCTACGTCGGAGGCTTCGTCGATGCCGCGATCAAGCGAGCCGGTCGCATCGGTGACGGTTACATCTCGTCGCGCGCGGATCCCGAACGGGTGGCGGAATCCTTCGAGATGGCGGCGGCCGCGCGACGCGACGCGGGGAAGGATGGCGCACCGCTCGTCGGGCTGCTTCACAATGCTTTCGTCACCGAAGATCCCGACCGCGATTGGCCGATGGTGCGCGACGGGATCGGACATCAGCTCGGTGTCTACGCGGGATGGCGAGAGAGCACCGACGTCCCCGGCAGAGAACTCGAGGTGAAGCCCCCGCCCGAAGATGCCATCCGGAGAACGACCGCGTACGGGACGCCGGGTCAGGTAGTCGACTTCTTGAGGCCGGTGGTCGAGACGATGACCGGCTATCCCGAAGCACATCTCGTCCTGAGGCTCCACTATCCCGGGATGGAGAAAGGATCGGCCGCACGCGCGATCGAACTTCTGGCCCGCGAGGTGGCGCCCGCCCTTAAGGACATAGCCGGGCGAAGATAGACCGGTGCACACGGATACGGAGCCTCGCGGCTACAGCGGCATAGTCGGAGTGATAGCCATCACGCTCGCTCTCCTCGGCACCGTCCTGTGGCTATCGATCCTCCTCGGGCCGTGGCGGCTCGCCAGTGGGCTGCTGGATGCCAGAGACCACCTCAAGCGGTCACAGAAAAGCATCGCTGGCGGAGCCACCAAGGTCGCGCGCTACGAGACCCTCGCGGCCGAGGGCGCCGTCGAACGGGCGCGGGAGGGACTCGAGCGCGGCGGACCGGCGTTCGACCTCCTGTCCTCTATCCCCGCGGCGCGCGACGTCCTCGGCGAGGCCGAACATCTCGTCGCCGCGGCCGAGCATTCGGCGAAAGCAGCAGTGGGCACGCTCGACATCGCGCAGAACGCTCTCAAGGGACCGGACAAGTTGATCGTGAAAGATCCAGACGACAAGACGCAGTCGCAGATCCGCATCGAACGCGTGGCCGAGTTAGAGGGCATCATCGCGCGGGTGCGGGGCGAGGTCCGGGCGTCCGAGAGGGAGTTGCGGGAGGTCGAACTCGCCAAACTTCCCATGCGCCTGCAACGCTCGGTGAAGGACGGCATCGACACCGCCCGCGAGGCCGATGCTCTTCTCGCCGATGCTCAAGCCGGCTTCAAGATCCTGCCCGCCGTTCTCGGCGCCGACGAACCGCGGACCTACATCCTCGGGTTCCAGAACTCCGCCGAGCAACGCGGCACGGGAGGGGCGATGTTGCGTTTCGGGTTCCTAAGCATCGCCGAGGGAAAACCCAACCTCCAGACGAAGACGAGCACCGTCTACGACGTCGATAAGAACCGCGAGCAGATCTCGATCCCGCTGCCGGACGACGCCTGGTACGTCGCCGGCATCCCGGATGCCCAACGCTTCGGCAACGCCAACTGGTCGCCGGACTGGCCCCTGTCCGCAGACCTGACCCTCGATTACCTCGAGGCAACGCCGACCGCGCGCGGCCTTCCCGAGATCGACGGTTTCTTCCTCCTCGACCCGCTCGTGATGCAGGAACTCCTTCCCGGGACGGGCCCGTACCGCATCAAGGCAGGGTCGCGGATCTCGCAGAGGACCGCGGTCCATTTCCTCCTCTATCGCGCCTACGCGAAGGAACCTGTGGTCGCCGCCAAGCGGCGCATCCTCTTGAACCAGGTCGTGAAGGGGTTCGAGGAGCGGATGCTCGACCCCCTCCATCCCACCGAACTCGTGCAGGGGCTCGGTACCGCGCTGACGGAGAAGCACATGCAGGTCTGGATGGCGGACCCGGCCGAGCAGCGCTTCATCGAGCGGATGGACTGGGATGCCGGCATAAGAGACGCCGCCAACAAGGACTACCTGTACGTCGTCCAGCAGAACGTCAGCGGGAGCAAGCTCGACAGCTTCGCGACGCAAACCACAACGATGGACGTGGCGTTCGAGGGCGACGATGCCCGCGTTTCGACGGAGATGAAGCTGCACAACGGCGTCTTCCTGCCTCAGCCTCGTTACGCGATGGGCGACGCGCAGCGGCCGGCGGCGTGTGCCCTCGCGCGCTGTCCGGCGCACCGTCCGATGCTGAATCTCTACGTCCCGCGGGACGCCTCGTTCATCGGCGTCGAGGTCGACGGTCAACGCATCGATACACCTCCTCCCGCGGCGTGGCCGGCACCGGATCGACCGCCGGAGCATCTCGAGAGGGGGAAGAAGGTGTGGTCGGGAACCCTGGTGGTGCCGCCGGACGAGGAGGGTTCGATGACGGTCGATTACCGCGTCCCGGGGGTACTACGCACCGTCGACGACCGACGCGTCTACCATCTGGTCGTTCAGCATCAGCCGAAGGTGCGGCCGGAAACACTGCACGTTCGCCTGAGGCTCCCCGAGGGGGCCGCGGCGGTCAAGGCGCGCGGGTGGAAGCAGATCGGGGACCTGTTGGTGTGGGAGAAACCATTGACCGAAGATCTTGACCTGGAGGTCTCGTGGCGAGAGTAAGAGCAACGATCCTGGCCGCCGGCAGGGGCGTTCGGATGGGAGGCGGCACCCCGAAGACGTTGCTGCCGGTGGACGAGGGGAAGGGCCCCCTCCTTCGGTACATCCTCGAGGGCTTGCAGAAGGCGGCCGTTACCGACCTTCTGGTCGTCACGGGGCACCGGGCCGCGGAGGTCGAGACGTACGTCCGCGAGCGATGGGACGAGGACAACCTCACCTTCGTTCGCAACATGCGCTACGCATCGTGGGGGAACTTCCACACCGTGCGCGTCGCTCTCGATCAGTCACCGGGCATGGATATGTTGGTGGTCAACAGCGACATCGTCGTTCACCCCGACGTCTACCGGCGGGTGATCGACCAGCGCGGCGATCTCATCCTCGCGGTGCAGAGACGCCAACGCCTCGACGATGAGGACATGCGCGTGCACCTCAAGGGGAACCGCGTCTTGGGCGTCAGCAAGAGCCTTCCGGTCGTGAAGAGCCAGGGGGAGTACGCAGGGGTCTCGTTGCTTCGCGACAGCGCGCATCGCATCTACGGGGACCTATGCAACGCGCGTCAATGGCGCGCCCAGACCCGGGGCTACTACGAGGACGTCTACAACGACATGGTGAACCTGGTCGAAGCCCGGGCCGCAGAGGTCGCCGCCGGGGAGTATGCCGAGGTCGACAAGCCGGAAGACCTGCCAGGCGCCGCCGCCGTGATCGAACGTCATTTCTGAGCCCGTGCTCCGTTCCCCGCACCCTGATGGACTTTCCTGACGTCTTCGTCTTCGAGGCCGGAGACGAAGACGATGCGGCCCGCGATCTCGCCAAGACCCTCGAAGGCCTGGAGGTCGAAGCACCGTTCGTGCTGGCCTCGCAACACGGTTCTCGTCTGGCGGCAGGGCTGGCGGACCCGGCTCGCTCGGGATCGCTGAAGCCCGACGCCGACCAAGATTGGGCCTCCGAACTCGGGGCCCGGGCGAAGTCCTCGGGCGCAGACGTGATCGTCGCGGTCGGTGGGGGACGCCTGCTCGATGTGGGGAAGATCGCCGCGGCGCGCGCCGGGATGCCGGTCATCGCCGTGCCCACGCAGCTGTCCCACGACGGCCTCTGTTCGCCGGTGGCGGTCGTGCCCGACGACAGCGGGCGAGCGCAGAGCGTGGGGGCCGGCGATCCTCGAGCGGTTTACTTGTCCCTCCCCACGCTCGTGCAGGCGTCGGTGGAGTCGATCTCGGCCGGGATCGGCGATCTCTTGGCGAACCCCCTCGCGCTGCGCGACTGGTCACTCGCGGCGGACCATGGGATCGAGGAGATCGACGCGCGCGCGTGGGACCTCTCGGTGGGCTCCTTCGAGACGATCGAGCCGGATCTCGATACCGACCCCGTCACGCTCGCACGGGATCCCGCATTCCATCGCAGGCTCGCCGATGCTCTCGTGATGTCGGGGATGGCGATGATCTGCTCGGGCACGTCGCGCCCGGCCTCCGGTGGCGAGCACGAGATATCGCACGCGCTGGACCACCTCCATGGGGGCCGCGCCATGCACGGAGCGCAGGTCGCGTTCGGCTGCATCGTCTCGGTAGCGCTCTACGGAGAGGACATCGACAGTTTCCGACAACGTCTGCAGAGACTCCATCTCCCGAGCCATCCGAGCCAACTCGGCCTCGACGAAGACGCGACGGTGCAACTCCTGCTCGAAGCCCCCGCGACTCGTCCCGGACGCTTCACGATCCTCGAGGACGCGAACCTGGACGAAAGGTCGGCCCGCGCTCTCGTGGAGCGGATCTGGGGCCAGGACTGATCCCGTCGCACCGGTCGGTCGGCGAGGTTCGATGGGTGCGCCACTAGGATGACCCGATGAACAAGGCCGTGGTCATAGGTCTCGACGGAGCGGCGTGGCATCTGCTGAACCCCATGTTGGACGAGAGAGTGATGCCCCGTCTCGCCGCGCTCCGCGCGCGCGGCGCCGCCGGAACGTTGTTGTCGACCGTGCCGACCTACACCCCCCCGGCATGGACGTCCGCCGTCACCGGTGTCAATCCCGGACGGCACGGTGTCTACGGCTTCATCGAGGGCAACGCGCAGTCCGAGCGTCAGGAACTGATGCATTCGGGGAAGATCGAAGCGCCGACCCTGTGGGAGATCGCCGGCGATCAGGGGGCGCGGACGGGCATCTACAACCTTCCGCTCACCTATCCCCCCCGCCCTCTCGACGGGTGGATGGTGTCCGGGATGATGACGCCCGGCTACGGCGAACACCTGAAGGGCTTCGCGTACCCCACCGAAGTCGAACCTCTCATCCTCGACTGGGCCCCCGATTACGTCGTCGACGTGAGCGCGAACTACGAGCAGGACTGGCGCGACGCCGGGCTCGCCGAGCGCGCCCTGGCATCGATCGAACAACGCGAGAAGGTGCTCGCCGGCTTGCTGGAACTCCACCCACCCGACGTCCTGTTCACGGTGATGGAAGCACCCGATCGCCTGCAGCATGTGTACTACCGCTACCTCGATCCGAAGGACGAGCTGTATCGCTCGGCGGAAGGCATGGAGCTTCGACCGGCCGTGATGAAGTGCTTCGCGGCGATGGATCGCATCGTTGGCTTGCTCGAGGACTGGGCCGGGTCCGACGGCGGGGTCATCGTGTGCTCGGACCACGGCTTCACCGCGTGGGAGGTGAGCGTGCATCTCAACGCGCTCCTCCAGGGATGGGGTTACCTCAAGCTCAAGCCGGCGGCCCGCGCGCTGCAGACGGAGGCGGCGCGCCGGCTCGTCCCGGTCGCCAAGAGGTTCCTTCCCCGGAAGATGGCGCGCGAGGCGAAGGGAAAGACGTTCGCGGCGGTCGATTGGTCGTCGACGAAAGCCTTCGCTTCGCCGATCCCACAGCAGGGGGTGTTCGTGAACGTCGCGGGTCGCGAACCGTTCGGTGTCGTCCCTCCCGAGGAGTTGGACGCGATCAAGGACGACCTCGTCCGACGTTTCCAGGGGCTCGCCGCCCCCGACGGCGCCCCGGCGACGGACAGGGTCTGGCGCTCCGAGGACGTCTTTCGCGGCGACGCGCTCAAGGGCGCGCCCGACGTCCTCCCGGTGATGCGGGACCACCGCTTCGAGCTGGACGACGAGCTCTTCCACCGCCGTCCGTTCACCGACCTCCGGCATCTCCCCCGCGGGGTGCATCAGCCCGACGGCGTGGTGATCGTCGCCGGGCCCGGGGTCCCGGCGGGGGGCCGGGTCGACGGGTCGGTGATGGACGTCTTGCCGACGCTCCTCTACCAGGCCGGACTGAAGGTCCCGGAGGGTCTGGACGGCAGGGTCCTCGAGGATGCCTTCGACCGCGACCATCTGAAAGCTCGGCCCGTCACGACCACCCCGCCTCTATCATCTGGGGCGAAGGAAGAGGCCTCCCCCTATTCCGAAGAGGAGGAGGCTCTGATCGAGGAGTCCCTCAGGGGCCTCGGATATCTATAGGAGCGAGATTGGCTCAAGTGGCCGAGGCACCCGAGCGCCCGACACCGGCGCGTCAGCCTCTCAAAAGCCAGAGCACGAAACGCATAGCGCTGCGCGTCGTCGCCGACGCGATGGCGGTCTCTAGCGCGCTCTTCCTCGCCTCGATCCTGCGGTTCGAGCTCTTCACGGACGCTCCGTCGGCGCGGTCGGATTACGTGCTCATCACGCTGCTTGCAACGCCGACCTGGCTCCTCCTTTTCTGGGCTTACGGGCTCTACGAGCCGCGCCAGGTGTTGAGCCCGGTCAACGAGTTCAAACAGGTCTTCCACGGCGTCTTCGCCGGTACCGCCTTGCTCTTCGTCGCCGACTCGCTCTTCCGCCTTTCCCTCGCACGGATGTGGGCGGTCTCCGTCTTCTTCCTGGGCCTGTTGGTCGTCGGTGGCGAGAGGCTCGTGGTTCGGAAGATGCTTCACTTCCTGCGGCGGCGAGGGGGCGACGCGACGCGGACCATCGTCCTCGGCGCGAATCATGAGGCACGCACGGTGGCCCGCGCGCTCGAGCGTGAGAAATGGTTGGGCCACCGCATCGTCGGCTTCATCGACGATCAGAAGCCGATCGGCGAGGAGATCGAGAACGGACACGCCGTGCTCGGCACCACCTCCGACGTAAAGGATCTGATCGAGCAGGAACGAGCAACCCTCCTTCTGATCGCGGCGACCGCCTACGATGCCGGGCGGCTGAACCGGCTGTTCTGGGAGTTGCAAGACGTCGACGTTGACCTGCAGATCACCTCGGGCACGATCGATCTGCTCGCCTCGCGCATGACGGTTCAGTCCGTCGCCGGCGTACCCCTCCTCTACGTCCGCCGAACCGGGATGGACAGGGCGCAGATCGTCCTCAAACGTGCGCTCGACCTGGTCGGCTCCTTCTTCGGATTGCTGATCCTCTCGCCGTTCCTGCTCACGACGGCGGCGCTGATAAAGCTCGACTCGAAGGGGGGCGCGTTCTTCACGCAGATCCGCTGCGGCCGCGACGGAGAGCTCTTCAAGTGCTACAAGTTCCGCACCATGGTCCACGACGCCGAGGAGCGGCGCGCCGAACTCGAGCACCTGTCCGAAGGACCCGGTCTGCTTTTCAAACTCAAGGAGGACCCGCGGGTGACGAAAGCCGGAAAGATCCTCCGTCGTTTCTCGCTCGACGAACTCCCCCAGTTGTGGAACGTCCTCAGGGGAGAGATGAGCCTCGTGGGCCCGCGCCCGGCGCTCCCGGCCGAGGTCGAGCAGTACGACGATTGGGTACGCAACCGGTTGAAGGTCAAGCCGGGGATGACCGGTCTATGGCAGGTCAGCGGCCGAACCGAGACCAGTTTCTCGGATTACGTGCGCTACGACCTCTTCTACATACAGAACTGGTCGCTATCGCTCGACCTGTGGATCCTGTGGCGGACTCTCAGAGCGGTCACCAGCGCCGAAGGCGCGCACTGATCCGTCTCCCTCGCGGGGGCCGCGCGAGCGGCTAACCCCGCTGCAATCGGGGAGGCGGCGATGTACCCTCAAAGCATGCTCGAGGAGATCATCGTTCTCTCGGATGACGATCGACCAGGGATGCTCGCGGCCATCGGCGAACTCTTGGGAGGCGCCGGAGTAAACATCGAAACGATCGCCGCATCGAACAGGATCGGACAAGGCGTTATACATCTCGTGGTCGATGACGGAGACGACGCCGCCGAGATCCTTCGCTCCAACGACTACAAGGTGGAGGCATCGCGTCCCGTGATGGCCGCAACGCTCGACGACAAGCCCGGTGAGTTCGGCCGCTTCTGCCGCAAGCTCAGCAACGCCGGCGTCGATATCTCCGCCTGTTACGTCGCCCGTCGTTCGGGCGGCGAGACCGAGCTCATCTTCGCGGTCGACGATCTCGACGCCGCCAAGAACGCCTGATCCTTCACTCTGCGGGCGCGATCAGACCTGGCCGGACAGCCACCCCAGCATCAGTTCGTTGAGCGCGTCCGGCTGCTCACGATGCACGAAGTGACCGGCATCGGGGACGAGCTCGCGCCGGTACGGGCCCCCGAAGAACGCTGCCTCCTCCGCGGATATCGCCTGCGCCGGGTCGTCGGCTCCATAGACGACGAGGGTGGGCACCGAGATCGGCGCTGTCACCCGTTCGAAGAACTCTGGCTTCGCCGACGGGATCCTGATGAGTCCTCGGTAGTAGTTGAGCGCGGCCTCGATCGCACCGGGCTCGTTCAAGGTCTTCTTCACGCGAGCTAGGTGTTCCTCATCGACGGGCTGCGAGGACCAATTCCGCCACAGGTAGTCGACGAGAGCGAGATCGTCGTTCCGTAGAGCGAACTCGGCGAAGCCCTCTAGTTGGAACAACCAGATGTGGAACGAGTAGTGAAGCTGGCTCGGGGACTTGAAGATCCCGACGGCAGTGGCGGGATGTCCGACGCCGATGGAAACCGCGCCACGAACGGACCCGGGGAAGATCGCAGCCGCATTCAACGTCGCTAGCGCTCCCCAATCGTGGCCGACCACGAACGAAGGCTCGTCCGCCAGAACGCCGATGAGTTCCTTTACGTCATGCGTTACGTCCTCGGTGTCGAACGACGCATCGGGGACGTCCGTCGGCGGATACCCCCGAAGGAAGGGAGCGACGGCCCGAAAGCCGGCACCGGCAAGAGCACCCATCTGATGGTCCCAGGTCCATGAGTTGTCGGGGAACCCGTGAAGAAGGAGGACGAGGGGGCCGTCTCCTGATTCGAGGTAACCGAACTCGATCCCGTTGGCCGCAACTCTCCCCTCGCGGATCTCCGATGTCATCGACTCGCTCCTTCGGCCGCCGCGCTCTCGCGGTGTATCTGCCAGTGACGCCGCAGGTGGGGGACGAACTCCTCGGCGCGCTCGTCCACGAAGAACAGTTTGCCACCATCGATCTCGACCACGTCGGTGACGCCGGGAACGTTGTCGCGCAGCCAGTACGCCCACTTGACGTCGAAGAAGACGTCGTTCGTTCCCCAGGCGACGAGGGTGGGGATCGTCAGCTCACGCATCTTCGCGGTCACCTCGTCGAGATCCTTCGCGACGACGTCCCCGATCCGCCGCTCGACCTCGCGGCCGGCCGCCGGGTCCGCGTAGCGACCGAGGTAAGCCCCGACGATCTCGGGCGTGATCGTCTCCGGGTGCTCGTAACCGATGCCGAGACCGGTCTCGGATCGGGCCAGTTCGAGGTCTCTCGTCATCTCGGCGATGAGCGGGGCGAGCTGTCCCTCGCGCGCCAGTTCGATGGCCGGCTTGAACGCGTCGGGCGGGAAGTTGTCGTCCACGTCGCAGTTCGTGAGGGTGAGCGTCCTCACGCGCTCGGGGAAGCGAACGACGAAGGCCTGGCAGATCGCCCCGCCGGTGTCGTTTCCCACGAGGTCGACGCGCTCGATACCCAGGGCGTCCAGGAACTCCGCGAGGAGGTCGGCGTGCGCGTCGAGCGAGAAGCCCTCGCCCATCTCGACGGCGGTGTCGCCGTGGGCGGGGAGGTCGATGGCGATGCAGCGCCGTTCGGAACGAAGTCCCGAGATGACGTTGCGCCACAGGAGCCCGTTCATGAACACGCCGTGCACGAACAGCGCCACCGGCCCGGCCCCCACGTCCGCGTAGGCGACCTCACCGCCACGGACCCGAACCCTCTCCTTGCCCGCCAGGAACTCCGTGATCTCCACGATCCACCTCCTGCCCAATGCCCGACCGACTGTCGGTCGGTTTCGGCGAGATGCTTACATACCGACCGTCGGTCTGTCAAAATGCGCGGATGAGGACGGCCAAGGCGCAGGCAACGAGGGACCGGCTCCTCGACGTCGCCACCCGGCTGTTCGCCGACAGGGGCTACGAGGGCACCTCGATCGAGGGGGTCCTGGCCGAGGCCGGGGTCAGCCGCGGCGCCCTCTATCACCACTTCCCCAGCAAGGAGGCGCTCTTCGAGGCGGTCTACTCCGCGGCGCAGGCTCGAGTGGCGCAGGAGGTGATCGAGGGGGCGGCCGGCGCATCGAACCCGGTGGAGATGATCAGAGCCGGGACCCGCGCCTGGCTCGATCGGGTCCGCGACCCGATCGTGCGGCAGATCACCCTGATCGACGCGCCGGCGGTACTGGGGTGGCGGAGATGGCGGGAGATCGACGAGGAGCATTTCCTCGGCACCATCAAGCTCGCGATGCAGGAGGCGGGAGGGAGCGACGCGTCACCGACCCGGGTTGAACTCCTGGCGCACATGTATCTCGGCATGGTGGTGGAGGTCGCGATGATGATCGCGCGCGGCGATCGATCGGACGAGTCGGTGGCGGAGGCGGCCGCCGAGGTGGATAGCCTGATCGCGCGGATGTTCGACTGAAGCCCCGGGCGAACCTCGTTACATCCCTGCCGTCGACCGCGGGCCCATCGCGCCCACGGTGCCGAAGTAGAGGGCGAGGATCGCGGAGACGAGGTGGAGCCAGTTGTCGGCCGAGCCGGAGTTCGGGATGGCCAGGAAGTCGAGGACCCCAAGGAAGCCGACGGCCGCGGTCAGCCCATAGACCAGACCGATCAACGTGTTGACGCGCCGCGCGGTGGCGTGGCGAGTAGACCCGACCATCCACAGGAGCCCCACCGCGATGTGAACGAAGTTGTGCAGCGGATTCACCGGGAAGATCAGAAGTTTCTCGCCCGTCTCCGAAGAGGCCCAGCCGTCGAAACCGGTGGCCCCGAACCCGATCAGGCCTATCGATAGGTAGACCACACCGAACACCAACGCGAAGAGTTGCGCCGGCGTCTTGTTGAGACTCGTCGTTACCATCCCGCCCCCTTAGTTCCCGTTTCCTAGTCGAAATCCGGGTGCTTCCACGGTGCGTTTCCTAGTCGAAAACCGCCCTCTGCGGCTCGTTAGGTATACAGCTTGGGTCAGAGGTAGCCGAGGTTGCGCAGCGACTCTTCGATCTCCGCTTCTTCCTCCGCCGAGTAGGGAGACGACTCGACGCCCGAGCCGGCGAGCGGCAAGTCCATCGCCTCGATCACCGGCGGACGCTCCTTCGTCATCTCGCGGGGAAGGAAGTCGACGAGGACACGGCCGTCGCACGACTCGGGCACCTTCAGTCCGGCGAGATAGAGAGCGGTGGGAGTCACGTCGTAGAGGCTGGCTCTCAAGCCCGGTTCGGGCTCGATACCGGGGCCGGCGATGCCGAAGACGCCGTCCATGTGATGGAAGCCGCGCGGGAGCGACCTGTAATCGTCGAGGATCCCGGGGGACAGTAATCCGTCGGACAGCTCGTATGAGTAGGCGCGGCAGACCGGGAAAAGGTCGGGAGCGTCGACCGACTGGGGTCCGTCGATGACCTCCTCGCGCTTGTGGATGCGGTCGACGATCGGCTTCCCGTCGTCCGGATCCACGAGAGCCGAGAAACGCTCGATGATCTCGTCGCGCACCGCCTCGTACTCGGCCGGTGGAACTATCCCGTTCGGCTCCCGTCCCTCGAGGTTCACGTATATCCCCTGCTGTGGGATGGGGGCCGAGAACGCCCGCGTCTTTGACCAATCGATCGACCCCTGCGCGGCCCCCTTAGCGCGTTGCCAGACCGACTTCGGAAGGGCTCGCTTCACCCTCCGGGCGACCTTCCGCACGCCCTGCGACTTCGTCACGGCGCCGGCTCCGCCCAGACTGAGTAGTCCCCACTCCCTCAATGCGACATTGACGTTGACGCTCTTGTCCTTCGGACCGAAACCGTGATCGGACATCGTGATGATGAACGCGTCTTCGCCCGCCCAATCGATCATGTCGCCGATCATCTCGTCCATCTCGTCGAAGAACTCCCAGGCACGCTCGCGGATCGGTTCGGCCTCGTCGCGCGCGTAGTGCTCCGAGAGAGGATCGATGTACTTGTAATGAACGTGCATCAACCGGTCGGGGGCCTCGAGGACGGAGAAGAGTATCGGTACGTCGTGCGTATCCAGAAGGTAGCGAAGAGCCTTCCGCTTGGCGGCGAGATTCTCCGATAGGCGTTCGATGATCGCCGTCGACTTCCAGTCCTCGGCATAGTCGACATCGATGTCGATCTCGTACTTACCGACGTGCTGCGAGATCTTCGCGCCCAGTCCGGGGGGATAGGTGAAGTTCTCGGGCGTCGCTCCCCCGCCCTCGGGTGTCAACATGCCGGACACCGAGAAGCCGTCCACCGCGGGGGCCGGATACGTCATCGGGATGTTGAAGAGGCCGATCAGCGCTCCCTGCGCGTTCGCCGCGTTCCAGATCGCGGGGGCCGTGACGCGGTCGAGGCGAACCAGGCCCTTGGAGCGCTGCACGTTCCCCAGGGTGAAGCCAAAGATCCCGTGCTTCCCGGGATTAACCCCCGTGAATATCGACGTCCATCCGGGAGGGGTGTACGGAGGGACGGTCGATGTGAGGATGCCGGACGCGCCGCGGTCGAGGAGCCGTTGGTAGTTCGGCATGTGCCCGGCTTCGAACGCCGGGTCCAGCACGGAGTACGTGATGCCGTCGAGCCCCAGCATCAGGACCTTGCTCATGACCCGTCTTCCTCGCTCGCCGGCGCGCTCGATGTTCTCAGTCGTCGTCGCACGGTGAGCAGGATAGCGGCGGTCACCATCGCGACCCCGACCCACAGCGCGGGAACGACCATCCCGGTGATCGGACCGATGATGAACACCACGGCCTGCACGTCGGGCATGCCGGGGTTCGGGAGGAGCCGTCTGGCCGCGAGCGCCCGGTCCCAACGTCCCCCGACTCCGCTCGTCAACGCGCCCTTCTCGGCCCCCGAGATCTCGATGAAGTAGTAGGCGAGGACGGCGTAGACCGCGGCGAGGAGCACGTCCTGATCCAGACCGGAGCCGGGACCGTAGGAATCCGACCGCCACAGATAGAAGATCAGACCCAGCGAGCCGGCGGCTCTGCGTCCGCCGTCGGCCAGCGAGTCGAGGGCGGCGCCGCGCGCGCTCGTGACTCCCAGGGCGCGCGCCAGTTTCCCGTCGACGCAATCGAAGACGAACGCGAAGAAGAAGAGGACGCCTCCGAGAGCCAGCGACCAGCGCTCGGCGAGCGCGAAGGCCGGGCCGACGGCCACGCCCAGGACGAGTGCCACGACCGTGACTTGATCGGGCGTGAGCAGACGGCGCCTGGCGAGGCCACGGCTGAGAGG
>JBOGXG010000281.1:0-4060 GCA_050694195.1 Actinomycetota bacterium
GTCCTGGAGAAGAAGTGGGGCGCACCCACGATCACGAACGACGGCGTGTCGATCGCCAAAGAGATCGAGCTGGAGGATCCCTACGAGAGGATCGGCGCGGAGCTCGTCAAAGAGGTCGCCAAGAAGACCGACGACGTCGCCGGCGACGGCACCACCACCGCGACCGTGCTCGCTCAGGCGATGGTACGGGAGGGTCTTCGCAACGTCGCGGCCGGCGCCAACCCGATCGCGCTGAAGCGCGGCATCGAGAAGGCCGTCGACAGCGCCGTCGAGTCCATCCGTTCCTCGGCCCGCGACGTCGAGGGTCGCGACCAGATCAGCCAGGTCGCATCGATATCCGCCAACAACGACCCCGAGATCGGCGAGACGATCGCCGAGGCCATGGACAAGGTGGGCAAGGACGGGGTCATCACCGTCGAGGAGTCGAACACGTTCGGCTTGGAGCTGGAGCTCGTCGAAGGTATGCGATTCGACAAGGGCTACATCTCCCCTTACTTCGTCACCGACCCGGAGCGGATGGAGGGCGTCCTCGAGGACCCCTACGTTCTCATCGCCAACCAGAAGATCTCCGCGGTGAAAGACCTCCTCCCGATCCTCGAGAAGGTGATGCAGGCCGGTAAGGCACTCGTGATCGTTGCGGAGGACGTCGAGGGCGAGGCGCTTGCGACTCTCGTCGTCAACAAGATACGCGGCACCTTCAAAGCCATCGCGGTGAAAGCGCCGGGCTTCGGTGATCGTCGCAAGGCGATGCTCGGCGACATCGCCGTGCTCACCGGTGGACAGGTCGTGTCGGAGGAACTCGGGCTGAAGCTCGAGTCGGTCGGCATCGACATGCTCGGCACGGCGCGCAAGATCGTCGTGACGAAGGACGACACCACCGTCGTCGAGGGCGGCGGCAGTGCCGACGACATCACCGGCCGTGTGAACCAGATAAAGGCCGAGATCGAGCGCAGCGACTCCGACTACGACAAGGAGAAACTGCAGGAGCGACTCGCCAAGCTGTCCGGCGGCGTGGCCGTCATCAAGGTGGGGGCCGCTACCGAGGTCGAGCTCAAGGAGAAGAAGCACCGCATCGAGGACGCGGTGCAGACGACGAAGGCCGCGGTCGAGGAGGGCATCGTCGCCGGTGGTGGCGTGACCCTGCTGCAGGCCGGCGAAGGCCTCGAGAAACTCGAGCTGGACGGCGACGAGGCCACCGGTTCCAGGATCGTGTGGCAGGCGACGCGGGAGCCGCTCAAGGTGATCGCGCAGAACGCCGGCCTCGAGGGCGGCGTTGTGATCGAGAAGGTGCGCACCCTCGGGCCCGGTGAGGGACTGAACGCGGCGACCGGCGAGTACGGCGATCTGTTCAAGGCCGGAGTGGTCGACGCAGCCAAGGTCACCCGCTCGGCTCTGCAGAACGCCGCGTCGATCGCAGCTCTCTTCCTCACGACCGAGGCGATCGTGGCCGACAAGCCGGAGAAGGAGAAGATGCCGGCGATGCCGGGCGGCGGAGACATGGACTTCTAGTCCCCGTTTCCGAGTCGAAATCAGCGCGGTATATGTAACGTTCTCGCACCAAAAGACAACGAGGCCCCCGGAAAGCCGGGGGCCTCGTTTCGTTACGCAGGGTCTCGCTCCGGCGCGCCGAACCTTTCGGAATGCGGACGAAAGCGATCTGTTGCCTCGTGACCCTCGCCCTGCTTACGACCCTCGCCGGCGCGCCCGTTGCGGCGAGTTCGAGGAAGCAGAAGAGGTGGAGCGCGGAGCGGTGGAAGCGCTCGCTCTCCGAGCCGAAGTACACCGACGTCGTGGTGTCGACCCACTACCTGGAGGCCGAGGACGGGACCCAGTTATCGCTGACGGCCCACCTCCCCGATGGACTCCCTAAGGGCGAGAAGATCCCCACGCTCATGCAGATGACGCCTTACCGGCCGCTCGACCAGACCGCCGGCGGCTACACCGACTACGAGTTCTTCGTTCTGCGCGGCGCCGCCTACGTGGAAGCGGACGAGCGAGGGACCGGCGGTAGCGAGGGCTGCCTCGATTTCGGCGGGAGCGCCGATCGCTCGGACGCGAAGGTGTTCGCGAAGTGGATCCGGAAGCAGCCCTGGAGCAACGGACGCATCGTCACCGACGGCGTCAGCCACCCCGGGATGGGATCGGTCGTTGCGCACGCGGCGATCCCCGGACTGACCGGTGCCTTGGCCCACGCTCCGGTCGTTTCCTACTACCAGGACGAGTGGCTCCAGGGAGCCAAATTCGAGGACCAGTTCAACGGCCCCGCGTACCAGGGGATCGAGCTGGCGCCACCGATCCCACCGGAATTCGCCGACCCGAACGCGGTGACCGCTCAGGCCGCGACGTGTACGGGGCAAACGACGACCGACTACTCGACCTACGACGGACCGTTCACCGAGCTGTGGGCCGATAGGGATCTATCGGGTTTCGTTCCCAAGGAACGCAACCCGATCCTCCTGACGCACGGCTTCGTCGATCTGAACGTACATCCCGATCACAGCCAGATGTATTGGGACGCATTGCCGGACGACTATCCCAAGTACGCGATCTTCGGCTGGTGGTACCACGGGTACCCCGACATGGAAGGTCACCCCGCTCTCGACTTCGAGTTCGTACGCCATCGCTGGATGGACTCGCTCCTCTTCGAGAGGCAGAACGGACTCGAGCTCGAGCCCCGCGTCCTGGTCGAGGACAGCCTCGGCACCTGGCACGAGGGCCACGACTGGCCGCTGGAGCAGTCCACGCACATGACCTTCCAGACGGCGGAAGGGAAGTTGACGAAGAAGATCGCAAAGCCGGGAGCGGCCTCCTACGAGGATCGTATCGGCGCCGAGCGGGGGACGTGGGCCGACGCTCATGTGGCGTTCGAAACGGAGGCCTTGAAGAGGGACATGCTGGTGAACGGCGCTCCGGAGCTGCACCTGAAAGCATCGAGCTCGGCGACCTCGACCAAGTGGGTCGCCTACCTGCTCGATGTGGCACCGGATGGTTCATGGGAGCGGATCACCCACGGCTACGCCGACTCCCACAGTTGGAAGGCCCAGGATGAGTGGACCGAGATGGAACCCGACAAGGCGTACCGGTGGACCCTCGACCTGATGCCGACGGCCGTGGTGGTGTCGAAGGGGCACCGGATCTCGCTATTGATCGCGAGTCAGGACTCGCGCAACACCCATCAGGGCTATTGCTTCGACGACTACCGAGGTGGCTGCTACGACCCCAGCGGCATCCTTCCCGCGACGACCGCCGGTAACGCGACGAACTCTGTGCACTTCGGCAAGGGTGGGACGAGCTTGGAACTAGATTGGGTCGATCCCACCAAGACGGCGAAGGCGCCGACCAAGTAGGGAACTCCGTGCGCGGCCATAGGCCACGCCATCGACCACAGGTTGGGTACGGACCTATCGGGTTTCGCGGTGCGCGGTGTGGTTCCGGCACCAGCGACAGTATTTCTTCAGCTCTACGCGGTCGCGGGTGTTGTGCCGGTTCTTCTCGGTTATGTAGTTGCGCCGCTTGCATTGAGTGCATTCGAGCGTCACGTGGACGCGGCGATCACTTGCCATGAGTCGCACCTCGTGGGTAGGAACGTCAAGGAGAGGGATTATAGCCCTGCCCCCGCCGCCCGGGGCGCGGTCTCAGGACGGGGTGGTGGGTGGGCACGTATAGCATCGACGAGCAACATCGAAGCAACGAAAGGACTACTGATGGCGGATCCAACGAACTCCAACCTCCGAGATAAGGAGGTCATAGTTACGGGGGGAGGTGGATTCCTGGGGGGCCGCATAGTCGCCCACCTCGAGTCGAGGGGCGCGAAAGCGTTCGTCGTTCGCATGGCCGACTACGACCTCACCAAGCCGGAGGCCGTCAGGGACCTATTGAACGAGCGACGTGCTCCTTACATGATCCATGCCGCAGCCGTGGTTGGAGGGATCGGCGCCAACCGCGAACACCCGGGCCGCTTCTTCTACGAGAACGCCATCATGGGTTTGCATCTGATCCACGAAGCGATGCAGGCCGGCGTCGAGAAGATGGTCACGGTTGGAACCGTGTGCTCTTACCC
>JBOGXG010000282.1:0-13356 GCA_050694195.1 Actinomycetota bacterium
CTGCAGTGCTTTGGACCCATCTCGAGGCCTCTCCGTTACGAGCAGCCGCTCGTCGAGCCGCACGACGGGCATGCGAAGCACGAGCCGGCAGGGTTCATCTGCACCCCGCACTGACCGCACAACGGCAACGATCCGGTATACACATCGGCCACCGGGCCCAGGACGATGACGCCTTCTTCCTTGGCGTGGCCGTTGCCTTTCCCGGTCGCCTCCTCGCCACCTTCGAGCTGGGCTTCGATCACGCCCTTCCGCTCGCCGGCGCTGAGGATGTTCAGGGCATGACGCTCCTCGGTCGACAGATACTCGACCGCAAGCACCTTGAACACGTAGTCGAGGATGGATTGGGCGATCCGGAAGTCGGGGTCGTCGGTCATCCCCGACGGCTCGAAGCGCGTTCCCACGAACTGCCGCACGTAGGCCGACAGAGGCACCCCGTACTGCAGGCCCATCGAGATCGAGATCGCGAAAGCATCCATGATGCCTGCAAGGGTCGAGCCCTGCTTGGCCACCCGGAGGAAGATCTCGCCCGGTGCCCCATCGGGGAACTCCCCGGCTGTGAGGTAGCCCTCCGTGTCGGCAACCCGGAACTTGAAGGTCATCGAGCGGCGCGCCTTCGGCAGACGACGGCGGACCGGCTCCGCCAGATCGGTCGCAAGCTCCTTCTTCGCGACCTCTTTCTTCGCGGTGGAGAGCGGCTGGGCGACCTTGCAGTTGTCGCGGTAGAGAGCCAGCGCCTTGAGCCCCAGCCTCCAGCCCTCGATGTAGACCTGCTCGACGTCCTCGACCGTGACGTTCTCGGGGAGGTTCACGGTCTTCGAGATCGCGCCGGAGAGGAAGGGCTGCACTGCAGCCATCATCTTCACGTGGCCCATGTAATGGATCGAGCGCTCCCCCATGGCCGTGTCGAACACCGTCATGTGCTCCTCACGAAGATGCGGCGCGCCGACGACGTGGGAGTTCTCGTCGATGTAAGCGACGATGTCGGCGATCTGGGTCTCGTTGTAACCGAGCTTGCGAAGCGCCCTGGGAACCGTCTGGTTCACGATCGACATCGTCCCGCCGCCGACGAGTTTCTTGACCTTCTTCAGTGCCAGGTCCGGCTCGATACCCGTGGTGTCGCAATCCATCATCAAGCCGATGGTTCCGGTAGGAGCGAGCACTGTCGCCTGCGCGTTGCGATACCCATGCTCTTGGCCCAGTGCCAGCGCGTTGTCCCACACCATCCGCGCTCCGTGAACGAGGTCGGCCGGCGCCTTTCCATACTCGATCTGGTACGCGGCGTCGCGGTGCTTGTTCATCACACGCAGCATCGGCTCGGAGTTCTCGGCATAGGCCTCGAAGGGACCGACACGCTTGGCGATCTTGGCAGAGGTCGCATAGCAGTGCCCGGTCATCAGCGCGGTGATCGCGGCGGCCCACGACCGGCCCTCGTCGGAGTCGTAGGCGAGTCCTTGGCTCATGAGAAGCGCGCCTAGGTTGGCGTAGCCCTGGCCGAGCTGGCGGAAACGGTGAGAGTTCTCGGTGATCCTCTTCGTCGGGTAGCTCGAGAAGCCCACAGAGATCTCCTGCGCAAGGAACACGATCTCGACCGCGTGGAGGAACGTGTCGACGTCGAAGCGGTCCTCCTCGTCGATGAACTTCATGAGATTGAGAGAGGCCAGGTTGCACGCGCTGTTATCGACGTGAAGGTACTCGCTACATGGGTTAGATGCGGTTATCGGGCCCGAGTTCGTACAGGTGTGCCAATCCTGGATCGTCGAGTGGTACTGCATCCCGGGGTCGGCGCACTGCCAGGCCGCTTCGGAGATCTCCCGGAGCAGTTCGGCCGCCGGGAGGGACTCGATCGTCTCGCCGTTCGTAACGGCTTTCAGATCCCAATCCCGTCCGTCGATGGCGGCGTGCATGAACTCGTCGGATACCCGCACCGAGTTGTTGGCGTTCTGGTACTGGACGGAGTGGATGTCCTTGCCGTCTAGATCCATGTCGAAGCCGGCCTCGCCGAGAGCGCGCGCCTTCTGCTCCTCGAGGGCCTTGCACCAGATGAAGTCCTTGATGTCGGGATGATCGACGTTGAGGACGACCATCTTCGCGGCGCGCCGGGTGGCGCCACCGGACTTGAACGTCCCGGCCGACGCGTCGGCGCCGCGCATGAACGACACCGGACCCGAGGCGGTGCCGCCCGACTTGAGACGCTCCTTGGACGAGCGGATCGTTGACAGGTTGATACCGGAGCCGGACCCGCCCTTGAAGATCGTGCCCTCTTCGACGTACCAGTTGAGGATGGACTTCATCTCGTCATCGACCGCGAGGATGAAGCAGGCAGAGCATTGCTCCTGCCCCTTCGGGCGCCAGCCGACGTTGAACCACACCGGCGAGTTGAAGGCTGCCTTCTGGGTGACGAGGAGGTGGGTCAGCTCGTCCTTGAAGGCCGCGGCCTCGTCATCGTCGGAGAAGTAACCGCGCTCGAGGCCCTCCTCGTGATAGCGGTTGACCACGCGATCGATCATCTGCTTGACGGAGTACTCGCGATCGATGCTGCCGAGCGTTCCGCGGAAGTACTTCTGGGCGACGATGTTGGTGGCGTTCTGGGACCAGGACTTGGGGAACTCGATCTCAGCCTGCTCGAAGGCGATCTCTCCGGTCCGATAATTCTTGATGACCGCCTCGCGGAGCTCCCACTCGACCTCGTCGTAGGGGTGGACCCCCTCCGTCGTGAAGAGCCTCTTGATCTTGAGATCGGCGAACTTGGAGATATCGCCTGTCGTCGTTGCAGAATCGGCCACCGCTCGCGCTCCCGTCACCCTGTGGTCCCCCCCTTGTCGCGGCCCTTCAGGGCCTCTCGAGGTTAACTATTCCAACAACCCGGAACAAGTCGCTAATCCCAAGATGCAGTAGGTCCTGGCCATGGGAGCCACTACATGTAGTGGAATCACATTTGTGAAATTACGCCCGCGCGGTGGCCCAGTCAAGCGTCTAGGAGCTTTTGGGGAGCCGAATCTTCACGCCCGCTGCGGGGGCCCCGGAGAGGTCGTTGAGCTCGATCAGCTCGTCTACATAGGCCCGGGTGTCGATGGAGGCGGGAGCAAAGCGAGCGGCGACGTCCCAGAGGGTCTCCCCCGGCTCGAGCCGGATGGTCTTCGGAGCGCCGGCCGTCGAAGCGGGCACCGAGTTTCCGACCCCGCCGATCTGGGTGCCGAGAGCGACGACGATGACGATGGTGAGGGCGGCGGTCAGGCGCCGCCGGGCGAAGACGGCCCGCTGCCGCCGGGCCGCCCGAGCGCGCACGATCGCCGTAGGGAATTCGAGCACGGCCGCCTCGCGACCGATCTGTAGGTCCTCCCGCCGCAGCGCCATATGGCCTCCTCCGTCTCTTCTCGTCCGCTCGACCGTATCGAGGGGGTGCGACAGGAACGGCGGGCGACCCGTCCGAACGCACGTTCGATAGTGTATCCGAACACACGTTCGCTACGCAAGGGGCTAGTCGAACAGACGTTCTTGCATCGGGAGGCAGCAGGCGGTACGGTTCACAGAACGTACGTTCGGACCCAGGAGGATCCCATGGTCGAAGGTCTCACCGAGCGCCAGCGAGAGACGCTCCAGTACGTGGCCGAGATGGTGGCCGAGCGGGGATATCCGCCGTCCGTGCGTGAGATCGGTGAAGCGCTCGGCCTGGCATCGTCATCCACCGTCCACTCCCACCTCCAGGCCCTCCAGCGGAAGGGTTACCTCAGGATCGACCCCACGAAGCCGCGCGCGATCGAGGTCCTGTACGACGCGGAGACCGGCTTGCCGCACGAACGGCAGGCGGCGCGCTCCGTTCCGTTGTTGGGTCGGATCGCCGCCGGAACGCCGGTCCTCGCCGAGGAACACGTCGAAGAGGTTCTCCCGATGCCGGCCGACCTCGTCGGCGACGGGAACGTCTTCATGCTGCAGGTCACCGGCGACTCGATGATCGACGCCGGCATCTTCGATGGAGACTTCGTGATCGTCCGGCAGCAGCCGACCGCTCATTCGGGCGAGATCGTCGCGGCCATGATGCCGAGCGAGTACGACTCCGCCGCAGAGGCGACGGTGAAGACGATCCGTCATCGCGGCTCGGCCGTGATCTTCGAACCGGCGAACCCTGCTCTGGAACCTTTCGAGGCGCCCTCGGGCACGGAGATCCTCGGAAAGGTAGTGGCGGTCTTCCGGAAGCTGTAACGATCCCTGCGACAGCAGACTGAGCGCACTTCTTTGCTGCTGCGGAGCACGTCTCTACAGGCCCTCGCAACAAAGAACGACCCCCGCGCCGGCAGCTAGGTGGAGATCAGGTAGCTCGTGAAGTCGGGGAGGGATTCGCTTCGGAGCCGTGCGACGAGTCGCGTTCCGGCCGGCGTGTAGGTCTCCTCCAGGACATCGCCCTCTTCGTGCACGCGCGCCACCAGCTCACCGCGCTCGAATGGGATCTCGAGTTCGACCTCCACTTTCAGTTTCGAGAGCTCGGCGTCGAGACCCTCGAGCAAGCCGTCCAGGCCGGTCTCCGCTTCTGCGGAAACGAAAAAGGCTTCGGGATAACGGCGACGCAGTAGGGAGAGACGTTCCTCGTCGAGTAGGTCGATCTTGTTGAGCGCGAGGACCGTGGCGCGGTCCACCACTCCGATGTCGTTGAGCACGGAGTTCACCGCGGAGATCTGTCGCTGCACGTCCCGGCTCGCATCGACGACTTGCAGGAGGATCGTCGCCTCGCCAACCTCCTCGAGCGTCGAGCGGAAGGCCTCGACGAGCTGGTGCGGCAGCTTGCGGACGAAACCGACGGTGTCCGTCATGAGGATCTCGTGTCCATGCGGTAACTGGAGTTTCCTCGTCGTCGGATCGAGGGTCGAGAAAAGTTGGTCCTGCACCAGGACCTGCGCGTCCGTCAACCTCCGCAGGAGTGTCGACTTCCCCGCGTTCGTATAACCAACGAGCGCTACCACCGGGATCCCCGTTCTCTTCCGCTGTTGTCGCTTCAGCCGGCGCGTCCGCTCGAGGTCCTGGAGGTCCTTCTTCACGCGCTGGATCCGGCGGAGGATCCCTCGGCGCTCCGCCTCCAACTGTGTCTCGCCCGGCCCCCTCGTTCCGATACCGGCTCCCAGTCGCGAGAGAACGTCTCCCCAACCGCGGAGTCGCGGCAGCCGGTAGTTGAGCTGTGCGAGTTCCACCTGCAGCTTCCCTTCGGCGGAGCGCGCGTGCTGAGCGAAGATGTCGAGGATCAGGCCCGTGCGATCGATGATCTTGAGACCGCGCTCGGCCAGCGGGTTCACCCCCGCCATGTCCTCCAGGTTCCGTCCTTGAGCCGGCGTGAGCTCGTCGTCGAAGATCAGCATGTCCGCATCGAGGGCGGTCGCGGTATCGACGATCTCCTTGACCTTGCCCCTCCCGACGTATGTGGCGGGATCTGGAGAGGTTCGCTGCTGGACGTACCGCTCGAGTGCATCGGCGCCGGCGGTATCGGCGAGCGCGTTCAACTCGTCGAGCGACCAGTCGGCGTCGTCCGCGGAGTCTTCGCCGAGTACGGCACCGACGAGGATCGCTCGCTCGCGCTCCGGCCTGGTCTCGTGCATCCTCGAGCCCGGCCGGGTCAGCGGGTGAGCCCCCTCAGTCGCTCGACCCCCTCCTCGAGGCGCTCGTCCGCGATCGTCAATGAGAAGCGGATGAAACCTTGGCCCGACGGGCCGTAACCGTTGCCCGGCGCGACGACGATGTCGGCCTCATCGAGGAGGAACGTCGTGTACGACTCCGAGGTATGTCCCTCGGGAACGGGGGCCCATACGTAGATCGAGCCTTTGGGAGGCTCGACCATCACGCCCATCGACTTCAGGCCGTCGCAGAGGAGATCTCTCCGATGACGGTAGCGATCGACGCACTCCTCGAGATAGTCCTGGGACCCTTCGATCGCGGCGATCCCCGCGCGCTGCACCGCGTCGAAGATCCCAGAATCGATGTTCGTCTTCAGCCTCTTGATCGCCTCGATCGCTTGCGGAGCGCCGGCGACCCAACCGATGCGCCACCCCGTCATGTTGTAGGTCTTGGAAAGGGAATGGAACTCAACGGCGTGCTCGAGCGCGCCCGCTGCCTCGAGCACGCTGGGCGCAACGTAACCGTCGAACGTGATCTCCGTGTACGCAGCATCGTGCGCGAGGAGGAGATCGTTACGCGCGGCGAAGTCCACCGCGTCTTGGAAGAAGTCGAGGTCGACCGTCGCGGCGGTGGGGTTGGAGGGATAGTTCAGCCAGAGCACGCGCGCGCGGTCCAGAGCGTCGGGACGGATCGTGGAGAAGTCTGGGCGGAAACCGTTCGCCGCCGTCAACCGGAGCAAGATCGCCTCCCCTCCGGCCAGGATCGTCCCGGTCTCGTAAACGGGATAGCCCGGATCCGGGACCAACGCGACGTCCCCGGGATCGATGAACGCGACGGGCAGATGGAAGATTCCCTCCTTCGAGCCGACGAGAGGCTGCACCTCGTCATTGGCATCCAGACGTACGCCGAAGCGCCTCTCGTACCACGACGCGATGGCATCACGGAACGCCGGCATCCCGGTGTAGGAGGGGTATCGGTGTGTCGCAGGGTCCGCCGCGGCCTTCTGCAAGGTCTCGACGACGTGCGGTGGAGTGGGAAGGTCGGGATCTCCGACGCCGAAGGAGATTATGTCGGCACCGCGCGCTTTGGCCTCGGCGACTTTCCTGTCGATCTCCGCGAACAGGTACGGCGGGAGTTTCTCGATGCGTTTAGCGGTCCGCAAGTCAACCTCTCCTTGGTAGGTCGATGTCGCCGTCGAAACTCTTCACCGCCGGCCCCGTCATGAACACGGAGGACTCGACGTCGAGCGATCCGGCCCACCGGATCCGAAGGTCTCCACCCGGGAGCGACACCGTCATCTCGGCATCGGCTCCGCCGAGGACGCGGGCGATGACGGCGACGGCGGCCGCACCCGTCCCGCACGCAAGCGTCTCGCCCGAGCCGCGCTCCCACACTCGCATGGTGACGTGATCGGCGGTATCGACCCGGAGGAACTCGACGTTGGTTCCGTTCGGGAAAGCGGGATGCTTTTCGAGGATGGGACCGAGCGTGGTCACCGGCGCGGACGAGGGATCCTGGAAGAGCACGACGTGCGGGTTCCCCATCGAGACGCAAGCGCCCTCGACGACGTCATCGTCTAGCTCGAACTTCGCGTGGAGAGCGTCGCTACCCGCCCAGTCGACCGGGATCCTCGCCGGCTCGAAGATCGGGGGGCCCATATCGACCGTCACCATCCCCTCGGGATCCACCGTGACGACCTTGCGTCCGGCTCTCGTGTCGACCTGCATCTCGTCGACTGCCGTGAGCCCCTCGGCCCGGGCGAAGATGGCGAGGCACCGGATGCCGTTGCCACACATCTCACCGATCGAGCCGTCCGAGTTCACGTAGTCCATGAAGAAATCGGCTCCGTCGGCTCCGGGAGCGACCCTGATGACACCGTCTGCCCCGATGCCGAAACGACGGTCGCAGAGCGACCGCACTATCTCCGGCGTGAGCCGGATCGCATCGTCCGGGTCCGCGAGCATGACGAAATCGTTGCCGATGCCCTGATACTTGGCGAATCTCATGCCTCTACGGTAACCCGGGACGCTCGGTAGCCGGAGGCGCCTCGCGTCCGCGGCATCGTTTTTCCCTTCCTCGAAGATCGCCTATACGCGGCGAGATCTGGTCCAAACACCAGGGGGTCTCAAGCCTCCCCGCGGAGGTATCCCGTCAGTTCGTCGGGCACGACGGGGGCCTCGAACCAGCGGATGCGCGGGTCGGCTCCGAACCACGACTCCTGCCGGCGCGCGAACCTCTTCGTCGCTCGGACGATCGCGGCGCGCCATCCCTCCTCGGTCGCATCGGGCGCGTCGAGGATCTGCTTGTAACCGAGGGCCTGGCGCGCGGTGGAACCGAGTCGACCGTCCAGCGCCTTCACCTCGTCGACGAGCCCTCGCTCGAGCATGCTGTCGACGCGCGCTGCGACGCGGGCGTACAGCTCCTCGCGCCGGCGCGTGATCCCCGCGATCGAGAGCTCGTAGATGCTGTCGTACGAGTCCCACGCCTCGTTCTCCGAGAAGGGCCGGCCGGTGATGCGGATGACCTCGAGGGCCCGCACCGTGCGGCGGGCGTTCCCCGGCTCGATGCGCGCCGCAGCTCTGGGATCGAGTTCCGCGAGCCGCGCGTGGAGTGCCTCCGGGCCGGCGCGTTCTGCCTCGGCCTCGAGTTCGGCGCGCACGTCAGGGGCCCGAGGTGGGAAGCGGAGATCGTCCACGATCGCTCGGAGATAGAGCCCGGAACCGCCGACGAGGAGCGGCGTTCGCTCTCTCGACGAGATGTCGTCGATCGCGGCTCTGCCTAGTTCCTGATACTCCGACACGGTCAGCGGATGATCCGGTTCCATCAGGTCGAGGAGATGGTGGGGCACCGCCGCGCGCATCGCCGGCATCGCCTTGTCGGTGCCGATGTCCATCCCGCGGTAGATCTGCATGGAGTCCACCGACACGATCTCGGCGTCGAGATCGTGTGCCACCTGAAGCGCGAGTTCTGTCTTGCCCGCCGCCGTGGGTCCCACGATCGCGGCGACACTCGTTCGCCGTTGCTCAGCCATGCGACGCGGTCGCCACCAGGTAACCGACGCCGAAGGGGTGGTCGTACGCGAGCACATCGGCGCGCCGGCCCTCGAACAGGACACCGAAGACCGTGAGGGGACCGGCGCCACAGGCCTCCGCTTCACTCCAGAGGTCCGGCTCGACGCGGGCGAGGCCGCCGCAGTCCGTGGCGAGATGGTCGAGCAACATGTCGTCGAGTTCCTTGGCCTCGGGTCGAAGCGCCAGCGGTGCCCGAGGAGTTAGCGCGGCAGCGGTATGTGCCGAGGCGATGAGTCCGACCTTCTCGTCCCCCGCGACGCCCTGCAGCGCGTCGGCGAACAGGAACGCCGATTCCACTACATCCCCCGCCTCGCTCGCGGGAGCCGGCCCCGTCACCTCAGCCAGCGAGCAGGCGATGATGGGAAGGGACGGGCGGCCGATCGCGAGAGCACCGACGATCCCGTGGTCCACTTCGGCTTCGAGGATCTCCCGATCCCACGAGCTCGCGATCCGGGTGATCATGGCGTCGTCGGTCGTGGCGCTCACTGCAACTGCTCCCAACCCGAATCCCTTGAGCGAGCCCTCCACCGCCCGGTAGACCCCCTCGGCCTCGCCGTGCGGCGAAAGCAGGATGAGGACATCGCAGGCGTCCAACGTCCGGCATGCGTCGACCGCGCTTCGGCGGAAGAAGTCCAGCTCCGGTCTGTCCTCGAGCGCGAGCACGGGAGCGTGGGGGACGATGACCCCGGCCTCGATCGCCACCCGAGTGGTGCGCGTTAAGCGCAGCCGGAGCAGGTCGAAGCCGAGCCCTGAAGCAAGGGAAGGCTCATGCTCCGATCCGCATCCCTCGAACGACCCCCGACGATCGCGCCCTCCAGATGGTGTGGGTGCGCGGCCTCGATCCTCACAGTGCGGAGGGAGCCGGGCTCCGAACCGTCGTCGGCGAAGTGAACCAGCTTGTTCATCCTCGTCCGCCCGGTTAGTCGGGTGGGATCCTTCTTCGAGGGCCCCTCGACGAGGACCTCTTGGTCGTGGCCGATCATCCGCTCGTTGCTCTCCAGCGAGATGCCCTCCTGGAGGGATACGAGGCGGTCGTATCGCTCCTGCACGACCTCCTTCGGGAGATGGCCCTCCATCTCCGCCGCCGCGGTCATCGGCCGCGCCGAGTATTGGAACGTGTATGCCGCGTCGTACCGCACCTCGTCGACGAGGGACAGCGTGTCCTCGAACTCTCCCTCCGTCTCACCCGGGAAGCCGACGATGATGTCTGTGGTGATCGCGATGTCCGGGATCGCGTCCCGAACCATGTCGACCTTCTGGAGGTAACGCTCGCGCGTGTAGGCGCGCTTCATCCTCTTCAGGGTAGCGTTCGAGCCCGCCTGCACCGGCAAGTGGATGTGCTCGCAGACCACGCGGCAGTTGGCCATCGCGTCGACACTGTCGGCCCGGAAGTCCTTGGGATGTGGACTGGTGAACCGGACGCGCTCGAGATCCTTTATCTCGTCGAGCGCGTAGAGCAGCTTCGAGAACAGAGGCGTTCCATCTATGTCGCGCCCATAGGAGTTCACGTTCTGCCCGAGGAGCGTCACCTCGACGACGCCGTCATCGACCAGGCGCTGCACCTCCTGGACGATGTCGTAAACGGGCCGTGAGATCTCTCTGCCGCGAACGGCGGGAACGATGCAGAACGTGCACGAGTTGTTACAGCCGATCGAGATCGACACCCAGGCATGCCATGTCGAGTTACGCCGCGCCGGCAGAGCTGATGGGAACGCCTCCGTCTGCTCCAGGATCTCGAACGAGGGCCCTGCCTCCGATTCCTTGAGGAGGCGCGGCAGGCTGGCGAGGTTGTGGGTCCCGAGAACGACGTCCACGTAGGGAGCCCGTTCCTGGATCGTGCTGCGATCCTTCTGTGCGAGGCACCCACCGACGACTATCTTCATCGCGGGATTCCGGTCCTTGATCGCCTTCGCGTGACCGAGGTTGCCGTAGAGCCGCGTGTCGGCGTTCTCCCTGATGCAGCACGTGTTGAACAGGACGACCGAGGCACCTTCGGCAGAGTCCGTCTTCCTGTACCCCTCGGCCTCGAGCAGCCCGGCCATCCGTTCGGAGTCGTGCTCGTTCATCTGGCACCCGAAGGTGCGGATGAAGTAGGTCCCCTTGGCCGATCCCATGCCCCGAGGTTACTTCGCGAATGCAGAGCTGCGAGTCTCCCTGATCGTCATTATCTTGATCTGCCCGGGGTACTGAAGCTCTTCCTCGATCTTCTTGGCGATGTCGCGGGCGATGACCTCCGCCCGCAGGTCGTCCACCTCGGTCGGCTTGACCATCACGCGCACCTCGCGTCCGGCCTGCATCGCGTAGACCTTCTCGACGCCGCTGAACTCCATCGCGATCGCCTCGAGCCTCTCCAAGCGCTTCACGTAGGTCTCGATCGTCTCTCGGCGAGCACCCGGACGGGCACCCGAGATGGCGTCCGCGGTCTGGGTGACGACGGCCTCGATCGTGCGCTGCTCGACCTCATTGTGGTGCGCCTCGATCGCGTGGCAGACCTCGGGCTTCTCCTTGAGGCGTCGAGCGATCTCGGCGCCGATCAAGGCGTGTGAGCCCTCGACCTCGTGGGTCACGGCTTTACCGATGTCGTGGAGCAGGGTGCAGCGCTTCGCGAGCATGACGTCCGTGCCGAGCTCACCTGCGATCATCCCGGCGATGTGCGCCGCTTCGACGGAGTGCTTGAGCACGTTCTGTCCGTAAGAGGTCCTGAATTTCAAACGACCGATGACCCGCACCAGCTCGGGATGCATGTCGGTGATCCCTGTCTCGAGGACCGCCCACTCGCCACCCTCCCGGATCTCGCGCTCGATCTCGGCTTGGGACTTCTCGTGGATCTCCTCGATCCGGGCAGGCTGTATCCGGCCGTCCCCGATGAGTTTCTCGAGGGTGAGGCGTGCCATCTCCCTGCGGATCGGGTCGAAGCAGGACAGCACGACCGCCTCGGGCGTGTCGTCGACGATGAGGTTCGTCCCGGTGGCCGCCTCGAAGGCCCTGATATTGCGACCCTCCCGTCCGATGATGCGCCCCTTCATGTCCTCGTTCGGGAGGATCACCGTGGAGACGGTGCCCTCCGTCGTGAGCTCCGAGGCGACGCGCTGCATCGCGATGGCGATGATCTTGCGGGCCCTGCGGTCGCCTTCCTCGCGCGCCTGTGACTCGACGTCCCGGACGATCACCATCGCGTCCCGCTTGGCCTCGTCTTCGATCTGCTCGAAGAGGGCCTGCTTGGCATCGGAGGCGGTCATGCCTGCGACCCGCTCGATCTCCCTCCGGGCCCGTTCCGCCAACTCCTCGAGGTGCTTCCGGGCCTGCGTGAGCTCCAGCTCCTTCGTCTCGATCGCCTGCTCCTTGCGATCGAGCGAGTTCGCCCGCGAATCCAGAGTGGACTCCCGCTGGGCGATCCTGTCTTCCTTCTTCTCGATCTCCGCGCTGCGGCGCTTGAGGTCGGCCTCCGCCTCCGAGCGCATGCGGAACGTTTCGTCCTTGGCCTCGAGCAACGCCTCTTTGCGCGCTGCTTCGGCTTCACGACGAGCGTCGTCCAGGACGGCCTTGGCCCGGGCCTCGGCAGAGCCGACTTCCTTCTCTGCCAGGTTCTTCCGGACGACGTATCCGACCCCCGCACCCGCGAGGAGACCGAGGATGAGACCGATAACGATCTCCATCGCTCGCTCCTTTCAACTCATCCCCGGGCGCGCCACCCAGCGCGCCTCGAGCCGGGCACGAGCGAACGAGCGAGAGATGCTGCTACAGCAGCCGCGAAGGTTCTATCTGTCGATCCGCCGGCCCAAGGGGCTCAGGCAGATCAGCAGGTAGATGGCCCTTTCCGGTTGATGACGTTGTGGTCAATTCGTAGTCTCGCCGTTCCCCCATACCACTGGGTAACCGTTAGTTCATTTGTTCGTTGCTTCGCTCCATGGTACGCCCCGGAGGGGTCGTTCGCCGACAAATGAGAGGAAAACAGCCCCCCTCAGGGGTGGGGACGGGCGAGGGTCAGTCCCAGCCCTCCGGTGGGAGAGTGGCCCGGACCGCGGCCTCCGCCACCTCCCGGCTGAAGCCGCGGCCCAGCAAGGTCCGGAGGAGCGCCGCCGCCTGGGCGGGAAGGGGGCGCTCGATCACTCGTGGGAGGTAACGGGTGGCGATGAGGTTCGCCCTCCCCTGCTCCCCGACGGCGGCTCGCTCCAGAACTCGGTCGACGATCTCTGCATCGATACCCCGGGCGGACAACCCCGCCCGAAGGGCCTCAAGTCCTTTCCTGCCCCGGTTCGACTCAACCCATTCCTCGGCGAAGGCTTCATCGTCGAGGATCCCGAGAGCGGAGAGCCGATCGAGGACCCGATCGGCGATTTCGGGACCGAGCCCGCCGAGCTTGTCCTTCAGTTCCTTCTGCGAGTGGGACCGCCGGGCGAGGATGCTCCCGGCCCTCGACATCGCCGCCCGGTACTCCTCGTCCGAGTCCGTTGCCGGCTCGGCGACCGGGGGCGAGTCGAAGAACGCTTGCTGCGACATGAGTGTTTACGCGGGTTCCGCGTCCTCCTGTTGGTCGTTGGTGGTCACATCGATCTCGTCGTCGTCGGTGCCGAGGAGGCCCAGCTTCTCCTTGATCTTGAGCTCGATCTCGGCCGCGATGTCCGGGTTGTCGGCGAGGAACGACTTCGCGTTCTCCCGCCCCTGCCCGAGCTGGTCGTCGCCGTAG
>JBOGXG010000283.1:0-1874 GCA_050694195.1 Actinomycetota bacterium
CTTCGGAGTCGCCCTTCTTGCCCGAGCCCGAGGATCCCGACTCCGCGGAGTCGGCGGCCTCGTCGGCCTCCTCGGTGGCCGTCGTCTCCTGATCGACGACGCTCGTCGACGTGTACAGCGGATCGTAGGAACCGAAGTTCACCGAGATGATCGGCGTTCCCACGTCCACCAGGTCGTAGAGCTCGATGACATCGTCGTTGGACAGCCGCACGCACCCGTGCGAGGCGTTATATCCGAGCGAGTAGGTCGCCTGCGTGCCGTGGAACCGGATCGCCGGAGCCGACCAGTTAAGGGCTCTCAGCCCCAATGGGTTCGAGATGCCGGGCGGGATCGACTCGGGCATGCTGGCGCCCCATCCGTCGGGCGACGGATTGATCCAGGTAGGCATGTACCGCTTCTCGGTGATCTCGTATTCGCCGGTCGGGGTCGGGTACTCGGGCTGCCCCGTCGCCACGAGGTACTCGTGGGTGATCTTGCCGTCCTGGTAGAGGTAGACCTTGTTCTCGCCGATGTGGACGAGGATCACCTGGTCGTAGGTGTCGTTGGCCGTCGGTTCGATCGTTTCCACCGACAGGTCGACGGTGTCCGCGCCGGAGTCGAGGGCCGCCGCCAGAGCGCCGCGGCTCGCCCGCTGCCGCACCTGCCGGCCCTCTTTGGGCTTGGTGAACTCGATCCACCCCGTCGAGTAATCGATCGATTCGTTCTGTGCTTCCTTGTCGTAGGACTCGGCGATGCCGCGGATGAAGCCGTTGATCCCTTCCTTCGGATACTTCAAGGCGACGTCGCTCGAGAAGTCGAGCTCGTCCCCCAGCACGCCCATCTTGATGTTCTGCAGGAACGAGGTGGTGTCCGATTCCTCGAGTGCCGCCTTCACGCGCGAGCGCGCGTCGCTGGTGGCTCCGAGGTCTTTCGGCGTGACCTCCCACGTCTTGTCCTCGTGGGTGATCGTGATCGTTCTCTCCAACTGAGGCTGGAGCGCGTCGCGCACGGCGCGGCGGGCTTCCTTCTCCGTCATGCCGCCGACGTCCACGCCGGCGATCGTCGAGCCGGGGAAGATCTTCCCTTCGTACTTCTGCGAGTACTGGTGTCCGACGTACGCCATCGCACCGGCCGCGAGCATCAGAAGCACGCCGACGATGCTGAGAACGACCGCGATCCTGCGACCCGGCCGGAAGAAGCGCGTCCATCCGGATCCGGTGGAGATCACCTCGCGCGTCGGGGTCGGTGCTGCCGCGGGGATCTCTTCGGTCGCCGGAGGCGTCGGCTCGACAACCGCTTCGTTCATCGCGGTCACCGCGTCGCTCTCGCGATGCTCGAGCGCGCCGTAGCCCGGCCACACGACGGGGCGGCGGTTCTCTGTCGGTTCTCCGGTTGTCGGGGTCTCGTCGGACATACGGCTCCCAATCGTAGCTTGACCTGCGTTTCCACTCGATACAGCGTTTCCCGTAGGACGTACGAGGGCCGGCTTTGGTTGCCGGTTACAACCCTCGTTCTGTTGTATCGATTCCCAAAGTTTGGCGCCAAGCGACCCGAGCGACGGGATTTGCCTTCCCCCTAGGGGTGAGGAACTATGACCGCATGGACGTGCACGACTCCATCCTCGACCTCATCGGCAACACCCCGCTCCTGCGCATGAACCGACTGGGCAAGGACCTTCGCTGCGATCTCATCGCGAAGCTCGAGATGATGAACCCAGGAGGAAGCGTCAAGGATCGCATCGGCATCAGCATGATCGAGGCCGCCGAGCAGGAGGGAAGGCTCAGGCCGGGAGGCACGATCGTCGAACCGACCTCGGGCAATACCGGGATGGGCCTCGCGATCGCCGGTCTGGTGAAGGGCTATCGCGCGATCTTCACGATGCCGGACAAGATGAG
>JBOGXG010000284.1:0-6630 GCA_050694195.1 Actinomycetota bacterium
ACGGGTGGCGCGGAATCAACCGCGTGACGAACGCCAGAGGCGCGGTTTATGAGTACCCGCGCTACGAGTTCAGCAACAGGTCAGGCGACATCCGAGATCTGTTCTGCAAGGCGTGCGACACACTCGAGATCGGGTGGACGAGGACAGGGTCGCACAAGGTTGCGGTGTCGCGCAGACCGGACGTTGCCAAGCTGGATGAGGTGGTTGGGCCCAAGCGTTGACTAAACTGGCAGCCAAGGCCGGGATGGAGGAACGGGAGACTCGGCGCCCTCAAAAGGCGCTGCTCGAAAGAGCGTGCGGGTTCGAATCCCGCTCCCGGCACGGATTACGGGCAAGGGGCCGCTCTCGTCACCAAGGGGAGCGGCCCTTATATCCTCGGCGTATGCGCATCCAGAAGAGCCTCTCCGAGGTCGGGGAGCAGCTGAACAAGGCGCGCGACGAACTCCGGATCGTGGAGGAGCAATTGCTCTACCAGATGGACGTGGTCGAGGAGGCCAAGACGCGGGCGCTCGTTGCCGAGACGCCCCTGGCCGACCGCGAGCACCAGGAGGCCCAGCGCGACTTCGAGCGGATCCGGCGCGGCAGAGATGAGGTATCCGCCAAGATCGCGGAACTGCAGGCAGAGCAGGACCGCCTGCTCGACAAGATGCTCGGCTGAGATCCCGGGCAAGTGAGCGAGGACGATTGAGCCAGCAACCGAACGCGAAGACGAAGATCCTGATAGCCGAGGACGAGGCGATCATCAGGCTCGACCTGAAAGAGATGCTCGAGGAGGAGGGTTTCGACGTCGTCGGTGAGGCGGCCGACGGTGATGCTGCGATCCGGCTGGCGCGCGAGCGCGATCCCGACCTCGTGATCATGGACGTGAAGATGCCGGGGATGGACGGGCTCACGGCGGCCGAGAAGATCACCGAGGACGAGCTGTCGGCCGTTCTGATCCTCACGGCCTTCTCGCAGAAGGATCTCGTGAGACGGGCGGCGGAGGCCGGTGCGATCGGTTACCTCGTGAAGCCGTTCCAGAAGAGTGACCTGATGCCGGCGATAGACATCGCCCTCGCCCGGCACGCCCAGCTGCGTGCCGTGAAGCAAGAGGCCAAAGGTCTCGCCGACCAGCTCGAGACCCGCAAGGTCGTGGATCGGGCGAAGGGCCGCCTGATGGACTCGCAGGGGATGTCGGAGGGCGACGCCTTCCGCCACCTGCAGAAACGAGCCATGGATGAGCGGCGCTCGATGAGGGACATCGCGGCCGACGTCCTGGGGAGCTGACCCGTCCGCCGAGGCCCGGCTTGATTCCGGAACCAAAGCAAGGCTTAATGCGTACTCTATAGCTGTAGTACCCCTCCCCAAAGGGGGGCATGGGTGGGCAAAAAGGAAGAAGGGGGAGTGCATGAGTAAGAAGTCGTGGCTTAGGTTCCTGGCCCTACTGGGGGCGCTGGCTCTCATGACGGCCGCTTGTGGCGGTGATGATGAGGACGAGCCGGGGGCGGGCGGCGATGGAGGCGACCAGATCGACTGCACCTGGGCGATCGGCACGCTGGGCGCCCTCTCGGGCGACTTCGCATCGCTCGGCCTCCCGATCTCGGAGGGTGTCGAGTTCGCGATCAACGAGGCGAACGACGCGGGTGACGTGCCCTGCGAGCTCGAGTACGTTGCGGAGGACAGCCAGGGAAGCCCCGACCAGGCTCCCCAGCTGGCGCAGAGCCTGGTCGAGACGGAGAACCTCGTGGGGATAGCGGGACCTTATTTCTCGGGCGAGACGCTCGCCACCGGTGACATCTTCACGCAGGCAAACGTCGTGTTCTCGGGCACGGGCACCAACGAAACTATCGACGAGCAGGAGTTCGAGAGCTGGTACCGCGCGGTCGCGCCGGACAACGTCCAGGCCGAGGTCGCGGCTGCATACCTCGAAGAGGGTCTCGGCGCACAGAAGGTCGCGGTCATGCACGACAACCAGGATTACTCGAAGGGCCTCGCCGACGGCGTGCTCGACAACCTCACCGTGGAGGCACAGGGCGGCTTCATCATCAACCCCGAGGAGACGGATTATTCGGCGGTTGTCTCCGAAGTTGCCGATTACGGCCCGGACACCGTCTACTACGGGGGATACACACCGCAGGCCGGGCCGCTCCTGCAGCAGTTGCGCGAAGCCGGCGTCGACGTGCAGTTCCTCTCCGGCGACGGATCGAAGGATCCCTCCTTCGGTGAGCTCGCCGGAGCGCAAGCTGCCGAGGGCGCGCAGGTCACCTGCCCGTGCACCGACCCTCTGAAGCAGGAGGCGGCGTCCGCGTTCGTCGAGGGGATGCAGGCGGAGTACGGCGAGAACGCGCCGGGCACCTTCGCGGCAGACATGTACGACGTGACGAACTTCATGATCGATGCGTTGAGGGAGCTCAACGGGGACGAGCCCATCGAGGAGGTGCGCCAGCACGTCATCGATCACTTCGAGAACGCCGAGGGTCTCGAGGGCGTCGCCAAAACGTACACGTGGGATGACACCGGCGAGTTCGAGGGTGGTCCCGAAGACATCTGGATCTACGAGTGGAGCAACGCCGACGAGAACTTCATCTCGATCGGCCCTGCCAGCGAGGAGCTAGGCGAGTAGCCACAGGATCCAACGAGTTCCGAAGGGGCCGGGAGACCGGCCCCTTCGCTATCGATGAGGGTGAAAACCTGTAACCGGCCCGCACTGCTACCCGGGTAGTAGAGGCGCTACCCAGGGTAGTGAAGGGGCCGCCTCGAGCCTTCCCAGGGGCCGTCCCGTAGCTCTACGTCGCCGCTCAGATGCGGGTTTTGGACATCCGCGGCTCCTGCTCGGTACACTATGCGGGTTCTCCATAGTGGAGGGCTCTTGGGACCGGGGCGCATCGCGGTGGCTACTCCCTGTCCCGGGTCTCGTTGGGACGTAAGGGGGAATCGCATGAAGAAGTCGAAGTGGCTGTCGCTTGCGGCGATGCTGCTTGCACTCGCACTCGTAGCGGCGGCTTGTGGTGGCGACGATGACGACGACGCCGCCGGTGGAGATGGTGAAGACCAGGCTTGCACCTGGTCCATCGGAACGCTGGGCGCACTCTCCGGTGACCTCGCGGCCATCGGTGTACCTATCTTCAACGGCCTCGAGTACGCCGTGAACCAGGTGAACGAGACAGGCGATCTCGCTTGCGAGCTGGAGCTCGTGGACGAGGACAGCCAGGGAAGCCCGGACCAGGCTCCTCAGCTCGCGCAGAGCCTTGCCGAGACTGAGACGATGGTTGGGATCGTAGGTCCGTACTTCTCGGGTGAAACGCTTGCAACCGGAGACATCTTCGACCAGGCCGGTATCCCCTTCATCTGTCCTTCGTGCACGAACGAGACGATCGACGATCAGGGGTGGGACACGTTCTTCCGGGCGGTCGGTGACGACGCCCTCCAGGGCGAGCAGGCGGCTATCTACATCACCGAAGGCCTTCAGGCCGAGACGGTGGCGATCGTGCACGACAACCAGGACTACTCGAAGGGTCTGGCGGACGCGGTGCAGAAGGGCGTGCCCGGCGCCGAGGGTCCGTTCATCATCAACCCGGAGGAGACCGACTACTCCGCGGTGGTGGCGGAGGTGAACGACGTGAACCCGGACGTCGTCTTCTACGGTGGCTACGTGCCACAGGCCGGACCGTTGGCGAAGCAGCTCCAGGACGCCGGCATCGAGGCGCAGTTCCTCTCCGACGACGGCACGAAGGACAACGCGTTCGGCGAGCTGGCGGGGAACGCAGCCCCTGGAGCCCAGGTGACGTGCCCGTGTGCCGACCCGGCAGAGGCTGAGGCCGGTGCCGACTTCGTGGCCGGTATGGAGGAGGAGTACGGCGAGCCCGCCGGTACCTTCGCGGCGGAGGCGTTCGACTCCGTCAATCTCATGGCCGAAGGGCTCTCGCAGTACGACGCGGAGACCCCGGTCGAGGACATCCGAGCCGGGCTCGTGGAGTACCTCGACAACGTCGACGGCTTCGAGGGCATCGTGAAGTCCTACACCTTCGGAGACACCGGAAACGTGGAGGTCGGTCCCTCGGGGATCTTCGTCTGGGAGTGGGACGACGCCTCGGGCCAGTTCGCGGTACTCGGTACCGTCGAAGAACTGGTCGCAGGCGGTTAGTAGCGCTTTTTGGGATGCAAAGAGGGGGGCCGAGAAGGCCCCCCTCTTTCGTCCTGACGGTGCGCGCGGTTCCGATGCGGTATTTTTCCGCAAGCACTTTTGAGCGGTAGACCTAAACAGTTCGTGAGGGAGAAGGCGGGGGGCTTTGGACTGTAATACCGGGTTGCTCGGACCCACGTTCGTCCAGGGTGTGATCCTTGGATCGATCTACGCCCTGATCGCGCTCGGCTACACGATGGTCTACGGCGTCCTGAAGCTGATCAACTTCGCTCACGACGCCGTCTTCATGTTGGGCGGAGCCGCGACGTTCTACGTGTTCGGCCAGTGGTTCGGCGTGACCGATCCGGCCTCCGGCGTCGGCCTTATCGGTTTGATCCTCGTGGTGCTGCTCGTCGGAGGCGTCGCTTCGGCGGGTGGTGCGGCGCTCTTGGAGCGAGCTGCTTATCGGCCCCTGCGGAAACGTCATGCCGCTCGACTCGCCTATCTGATCAGCGCGATCGGCGCGTCCTTCTTCGTCACGTACTCGTTCCAACAGAGCTTCCTCCTCGGGGCCGCGAAGCGACAGTTCCCGGCGTTCTTCCAGACTCAGGAGGCGTTCCATCTCTTCGGGTCGCGGGTGAACAACAAAGACGTGCTCATCATCGTCACCGCGATCATCTGTCTCGTGCTCTTGGACCGGATCATCAACCAAACCAGAACCGGCCTCAGCATCCGGGCCCTCTCCGAGGACCCGGTCGCGGCGCAGTTGATGGGCGTCAACGTGGACAAGGTCATCGTTACGACCTTCGTCATCGGCGGGTTCTTCGGCGGCATCGCCGGCTCGCTCTATGGGATGCAGTTCGGGAACGTCGCCTGGAACATGGGATTCATCCCCGGCATCAAAGCTTTCACCGCCGCGGTGTTGGGAGGGATCGGGAACATCCGGGGGGCGATGCTAGGAGGATTGTTGCTCGGTGTGCTCGAGAACATGAGCGTCGTCTGCATCGGGTCTGAGTGGAAGAACGTCGTCGCCTTCGTGATCCTGCCGCTCGTGCTGGTGTTCCGCCCGACCGGGATCATGGGCGAAAGGATCGGTGGCTGATGGCGCGAGCCAAGGTCGACTTCCGAACCTATCTCGACCGCAATTACCCGAACACCTCCCGGAAACTGCCCGACGCCGTAGTGGATCCGGTCACGGGGATCTGGAGGGGATACATGTTCCTCGGGCCCTTCCGCTACCTGATCTGGGCCGCTCTTATGGCCACCATCCCGTTGCTCATGGAGGCCGACATCGTCCCCTACCTAACGGGCCAGGCGGGGACCTCGGTCCTCTTCCTCACCGGGGTCTGGATCCTCCTCGCGATCGGGCTGAACGTCGTCGTTGGCCTCGCCGGCCTCCTCGACCTCGGCTACGCCGCCTTCTTGATGCTGGGCGCGTACACGACGGCGATGATGACGGAGTCCGGCGCCGCGGATCAGTTCCATTTCGCCGTTCTATCGACCTGGTGGGTGTTGCCGTTCGCGATCCTCGTGTCGATGATCGCCGGCGCGATGCTGGGCATCCCCACGCTGAGATTGCGCGGGGACTACCTCGCCATCGTGACTCTCGGATTCCACGAGATCGTCAGGCAAACGTTGAACAACCTAGAGATCACCAATGGGTCGAGGGGGATCTTCGGCATCCCGCATCCCCATTTCGATCTCTTCGGCATCGACTTCGAGTTCAGCCTCGATCCCGCGCCCTACTGGTGGTACCTCTTGATACCCGCCATCCTCCTAGCGGTGGTGATGATCAAACACCTCGAGGATTCTCGAGTGGGCCGTTACTGGACCGCGATCCGCGAGGACGAGGTCGCGGCCGCGGCGATGGGCGTTCCTGTCGTGAAGATGAAGGTTCTCGCGTTCGTTATCGGAGCGTCCACCAGCGGGCTCGCCGGCTGGATCTATGCGGTGAAATTCAACTTCATCAGTCCGAACAACTTCCCGTTGCTGTCGTCGATCCTCGTGCTGTGCGCGGTCGTTATCGGAGGGCTGGGGAGCATCGCCGGCGCTGTGCTGGGGGCCGTGCTCGTGATCATGCTGCCCGAGATCGTGCGAGAGGCCTCGGGCGGTGCCGAGATATTCGGCGCGTTCAACATCGAAACCGGCCGTATCGCCGTGTTCGGCCTTCTGCTCATCATCGTCATGATCTTCCGCCCCGGCGGTTTGCTCGCCGCTCGACGGCGCCGGACGGAACTTTCCGAGGCGACCCCGGCGGACGACGTTATAACGACCGAGGAGGCGCCCGATGCGGGCGATGTCGTGAAGGCGGGCGACGACGTCCGCTCACCGGCATCGGGAGGGCGTGAAGACTGATGGCTCCCATCATGAAGGTCGATCGCGTGACGATGGAGTTCGGGGGACTGAGGGCCCTCAGCGAGATCGATTTCGAGATCCAGCAGGGCGAGATCTTCGGGCTGATCGGTCCTAACGGCGCCGGGAAGACCACGCTCTTCAACTGCATAACCGGCGACTACGCGCCCACGAAC
>JBOGXG010000285.1:0-4681 GCA_050694195.1 Actinomycetota bacterium
AAGAAAGTGGCGATCTCCGGCCGCATGAAGTGCCCCTTCATCCCCTCGGTCCCTCGGTGCATGTCCACGAATATCTTGAGGTCGGATTCCAAGGTCTCCGCGGTGGACCTGCGGATGTAGGCGTCCGGATGTTCGCGGCCGAGCTTTCTCCTCTTGCGCTTCAGCTCGTGGCGTTCCTTGGATTCCAGTCCGGCGAGATAACCCTCCCAATCGTGCGGGAGTTGGAGGACCGCCGCGGTCTCCTCCTGATCGAGCACGAACTCCAGTCCCCGGCTATCGGCGCGCTCGACGAGGTACTCGGCGAACCCGAACGGGACGGGCATGTTGTGAGCATCGAACTCGTCCCATCCGACGTCCGTCTCCAGGAGCCAGGTAACGAGCGCATCGGCGACGTCTTGACGATCCTCGGCCGCGCATATCGGGCCCAGGTAGTCGGTGAGATCGATGCCGCCGACGAAGCGCAGGACGCGCCGGCCGTCCTCGATCTTGCGGTAAAGCGGGACTATCGCCCGCACTTCATCCCCCCGGCTCATCGTGAGGGTGAATAGCTCCTTGCCTTCTCCGAACTCGTCCCACCACACGCGGTGCCACTCGGGCGTCGCGAAGATGTGCTTGTTCGGATCTCTCTCAAGAAGGGCACGCCAAGCCGCGATGCCTTCGAAAGCATCCGGGGTGTTCTCGGTTCTCACATCGAATGTCATGGTCACCGTCACGGCCATTCCTCCAACGTTCTGGGTCTGCCTACCATTCCCAGTTGAGCGGCGTGCACGGAGCGGCTGCAGCCGTGGGGACGCTAGGGGCTCCGACCGGACGCGACCGAGCCCGCCCCTAAGGGACGGGCTCAGATTATCTTTGGTGCCATGAGCTAGGAAGCCTTGGCGGTGGACTTCCGGGTGGTCTTCCTCGCCGTGGACTTCTTCGGCGTCGACCTTGTGGACTTCTGTGAAGCCGGACGCTTCGGCCACGAGACCACGTTAACGCCGAAGGCCTTGCTCACGCTCTTGAACGCGTCCTCCGCCTGCTTGCGGACCGGCTCGGTCTGAGCGGCGATCTTCTTGGTGGGCGTGGCGTTCTTGACCTTGGTCGAGACCGTACGACCACGCTTGATGAAGTCCCGGTACAGCTTCTGGTTGACCTTGCGGTCGGCTACCTTGCGGACGTTCTTGACCTTGTCCACAGCATAGTCACCAGCACCGACGACGGCGTAGAGCAGCTCCTGAGCTTTTGCCATTTCTTTTCACCTCCTTCAGCGCAACTTGGTTCGGTCGATCGATCTTTCGTCGATCGAGGGGTGACGGGAAGCTGGAGGATCATTCGCCGGGTCTCGTCGACGCGAACGCCGCCGATACCCAACGCCGGGTGGGGGGGAAGAGGGTCGCTCCACCTTCCCGTCAGGTCTTTCACTCACTGTCTGTTACGTCCTTCACACTGGCCGCTTTCTCATGCGGTTCGGCCGCGAGTTCCACGTAGTTCCGATAGGTCGAGATAAGACTTTGCTTCTGGGCATCGCTGAGACGAGAGTCCTGGAGGATCTCCGAGACGAGGTCGTGCTCCCGGTTCTCGTCGAGGATCCCGGCTCGCACGTAGAGCGTCTCCGCAGAGATCTGAAGCGCCTTGGCGATCTTCTGGAGGATCTCGGCCGAAGGCTTTCGAAGGCCTCGCTCGATCTGGGAGAGGTAAGGGTTCGAGATGTCGGCGTACTCCGACAGCTTGCGCAGCGAGAGCCGCGCCGCTCGCCGTTGCTCGCGGATGAAGCTCCCCAGCTCGCCGAGCTTCATACGCCCGCCGGCCACCGCTTCCTCCACCTTCTTACCACCCAGTGCCGATGCCATCGCTAGCAGTTATAGCACTCTTGTTTAACAGTTGCAAGCACTTTTCGGCCCGGCATCCCCGACCGGAGACCACGGATACCGGACAAAAGGGATAGGATCTTGTCGCTGCGTGGGGAATCGACGACGAAGAGTGATTAAAAAGGCTGCGCGGGGGAGGCTAAGGCGTGATGATGGCGAATCCTGGCACGACATGAAGAGAGCCCTTGCGTCGGTCACCGGAAGCGGTTTCGCCACCGCGGCGATCGCCTCGTCGCTGTCGGTCCTGGTCGCCGCCACGCTGATCGCCGGTGGGGTCGTCGTTTCCCGCGTGAGTGGGGGCGGTGGTGGTGCATCGGTGGCCGCCCTTCCCGCCACCACCGATCCCTCGGGGCCGATAGTGATCCCGGCCCGCGCGGCGAGGCAGGACAGGTCAACGGACCTGAGTGCCTTCGGTGCCGAGGAGACGCCGGGGGCCGGTCCTGCGAGCCTCTCCGCACCGGTGACTCGGACCGTCGCGCTCGTCGACATCGAGCGCGTTCGGGGGAAGGTGTCGCGGACGGTAGAGAAAGGCTCGGGTCGGATGAGGGAGATCGGCACGATCGAACGCATCGGATCCATCATCGAAGACTCGACGGACGCGCATACGGGAGGATCCACGACTACGGGCTCGGAAGACGCCCAGACGGCACCCGACGAGCCGGACGAAAGGACGATCCTTCCAGACGACGACCTCTCGGACATCGCCGTCGAGGAACCGTCTACCGCTCCGGAACCGGTTTACTCAGCGATCGAGGCGGGGTCGGCCTCGCCGGCTGCGTAACGCCGCTTCAACTCGTCACCAAGCTCGTCGACCACGGCCTGAACCTTCTGTCGCTTGTCGGAGATAGCGCGCTCGTGGTCCTTGAGGGACCCGATCCGACCCTTGATCTCGTCGCTGCTGAGGGCCGAGAGCTGAGCCAGGGCCTGTTCGCCTTCGATCTCCTCGATACGCCGCCGAGGCACGTCCGCGTTCCGGGGGATCGAGAAATCCGGCGCCCGTTCGGGCAGACCACTATCGCCCGGGCGCGACTCGTCCGCGAGGATCTCGGGCAGCCTGTCGATGAGAGAGCCCTCCATCTTCCCGGTCCGCTGGTCGAGTTCGGCGGACAGGATGTCGATGCGCGCCTGACACAGGCGTCGCTCGAACGAGAGTTCCTTCTCTGCCTCGTAACTCTCCTCGTGCTTCGTTCTCAAAGCGTCCATATCCCAGCCGGTCATCCCCTCGAGGAAAGCGGGATCGATCACGCGGTCGACGAGGCGTCGCTTGGTCCCTTCGCTCATCGTCAAAGGTTACCTCGCTCCTCCGATAGTCCGAGGAGTTCGCGGGTTTGCGAGGGGGTCGCGATCGGGCGCCCGGCGGAGCGGCCCATCTCGGCCACACGCTCGATCAACTGAGCGTTCGAAGTCGCGAGTTCGCGAGGCGCGAAGTAGCGCACGTCTTCCAATCCGGCACGGACGTGGCCGCCGTTGGATATGGCGGCCTCGGTCACGTCGAGATGGTGCTTGCCGATCCCGGTGGCGCTCCAAGTGGCGTCGGCCGGGATGTGGCCCGCGAGGAACTCGACCGAGTCGGCCCATGCCGGCATGCCCCCCGGCACACCGAGCACGAAGTCGTAATGACGATGATGGTCGGACCCGGCCTCGTGATAGAGGCGGTCGGCCGACGCGATCATCCCCGCCTCGAAGATCTCGAACTCCGGGAGGATGCCGAGAGAACGCATCCGTCCGTAGAAGAGCCTGACCATCGGGATCGGATTCAAGAAGACGTCGTCGCCGAAGTTGACGGTTCCGGTCGTCAGGGATGCCATCTCGGGACGCAGGTCGAGGGGGGCCAGACGCTTGTCGCTCGTGTCCGTCACTGCTCCGCCGCTGGTGAACTGAACGATCAGATCGGTCCTGCGCTCGATCTCGTCTTTGGCCACTGCGAAGGCCCCGATGTCCATCGTCGGCGCGCCGCTCCCATCGCGGACGTGAAGGTGGTAGATCGACGCACCCGCCGCGGCGCACTGCTCGGCATCGCGACCGACATCGTCCGGCGTGATCGGCAGATTTGGTTGCTGCTCGGGCGTCAACTCGGCGCCGACGGCAGCGACCGTGATGATGAGGGGGCCGGAGCGACCCTTGCTAGCAGAGGGAGGCAACGAGCGGGTACGGGTTGACCGGTCCGCCGCCGCCGGGATGCAACTCGAAGTGCAGGTGAGGGTTGCCCGCCGCGTTGCCGGTGTCTCCCACGACGCTGATCTGCTGACCCGCCGAGACGTGACCCGAGGTAACGGTGTGCGATGCCTGATGGATGTAGACGTAGAGGTTGCCGTCGTCACCGGACAGGTATTGAACGTTCCCACCGAGGCTGCTGTATCCCGCGTAGGTGATGGTCCCCGAAACGATCGCAACCTGAGGCGTGCCGTAGGCCGCCATCATGTCGACGCCTTCGTGTGCCCGGCCCCCGGAGCGCGCGTCGCCCCACGAGTCGACGAACGATGTCGCCCCACCGACCGGGCAGAACATCCCCCCGGTTCCCGATAGCACCGGCGCGCTCGCCGCGGCAGCCGTCTGGGGAGCCGCCGGCTCGGGCTGGAGTTGCGCCAGCTTCTCTTTCAGTTCCTGGTATTCGGCCGAGACCGCATCGAACTGACCCTGGAGTCGCTCGGCTTCTTCCTGCAGCGCCTCTTCCGCCGCAGCGAGCTCCTCGCTCCTCGCGTCGAGCTCGGTGGACAACGCCCCGAGGCGCTCTTCGTTCCTCGCGAGATCCACGAAGACTCCTGAGTCATCGAGTGAAACCTGCGACAAGATCTCCGCGTTGTCGGTGAGGTCGGCGAAGTCCTCGGAGG
>JBOGXG010000286.1:0-3378 GCA_050694195.1 Actinomycetota bacterium
GTGACCTTGGCTCCTTCGAGCGCCGGCAGCGTCCCTTCGAGATGGAGGCGGGTGCGGTCCTCGTCCCACCACCACTCCAGCGACCGCTCCTTCTCGGCGGCGACGACCTCGTCGTCCCGGATCCGGAGCACCTGGTCGGCCCTGTCCCGCACCGCCTTGGTCGACCTCTGCAGCGCCCACGCCAGGAGCTCGCGCTCGTCGTCGGGGGTGGCGAAGCGGGTCAGCTCCACCACCTTGTCGGTCGAGATGGCGCCCTCGACGAAGGCTTGCTCGATGATGGGGAGCCGCTCGAGTGCATGGGCGCAGGCGAGGTAACGGCGCGCCTTCCAGTGGGACACGTCGCACTTAAGAGACACCCAGGCCACGATGTCGCGGGTGTCGTCCTCTAAGTAGGCGCGCCGCTCGGTGCAGGCGACGATCGCCCGGAACAGCTCGCGCTGCTCGGCGTTCCTCGCCGCCATCGCCCGGTGGAGGGAAGAGATCGCCTCCGCGGTGGTGATCGTGTCGTCCGGGTGCTGCAAGCGCCTTTTCTACCTCCAGCTCCCCGGCTCGTCGTCCGCTTTGCCCCGCTTACCTACTATATGCGAACATACGTTCGACTGTCAAGCATCTCCCGGGTTGTCGAGCAGTGCGATCGCCTCGGCTACCGCCCGGCGGAAGCGGAGCTGCAGACCCTCGGCATGGGCTCGCTCGAAGGCCTCCCGCCCCGCCATCTCCGATGCGCGATCGATCAATCCCCGGCGGTAGGCGTCGTGCATCGGCGCGAGGAGCGCGCCGACCATGTTCCGGATGCGCTCGGCGGCGCCGAAGAAGCGCGCGGCGGCCTCAGGGTGGCCCTCGGCGATCGCGAGCTCGGCCACTTGGTCCAACGTGTAGGAGACGAGGTTGCGGAGCCCGTTCTTCGTGAGGATCTCTAGTGTGGAGTGCAGCAGTTCTCGGGCCTCGTCCATCCGGCCCTCTCGCACGCGATGGGTGCCGAGGTTGCCGGCCGCCATCCCATATTCGATCTCGGTACCCAGGGCCTGCGCGCGCGAGAGCGTTTCCTCGAGAGCCGTGGCGGGGATGTTGAGCCCGAGCCCGATCTCGACCCAGCCGCGCGCGTTGCGTACCAGCACCTCTCCCCACAGGTCCCCGAGCTCCTCGAAGATGGCCTGGGCTTCCTCGAAGCGCGAGAAGGCATCCTCGGGTCCCACGAGGACCGATCCGATGAAGCCGAGCGGGAGTTGCGCGAGCGCGAGCCCTTCTCGCTCGTCCAACTCGCGGAAGCGGTCGAGGGACTCCGTCAACAACGGAAGGGCCGGTGCATATTCGCCGAACCAGAAGTCCATGAAGCCCTTCGCGAACTTAACGCGCGCGCTCTCGAGGTCGGTGAGTCCGGGCGCGTCTAGGATCGCTGCGGCGACGCGGAGACCCTCTTTCAGGTGATCGTGCAACCACCAGAAGTACGACAGCATCCAGGTGCCGGTGGCGACGTCACCGTAGCGCTCGTTCTCGAGCAGCCAGTTGATCGCCGCTCGGATGTTGTCGTATTCGTCTTCGAGTCGTTGGAGAGTCCGTTCCTGTTCGGCGGAACGCAGTCGCGGTCTCGAGTCCACGGCCAGCTGCATGAACAGTTCCGCATGACGGTCGCACAGGATCGATGAACCCTCCGTGTCGCCGAGACGCTCGAGGGCGTATTCCCTGATCGTCTCGAGCATCGTGAACCTGGGTTCGTCCGCGGTGAGCACCGGCGAGATCAGGCTCTTGTCGGCTAGTGAGGCCATCACATCGAGGACGTCCAGGCCACCGTCTGGATCGCACACCCGCTGCGCCGCCTCGATCGTCCATCCTCCGGTGAAGACGGCGACCTTCGTGAAGAGTTGTCGTTCGTCGGGATCGAGCAGGTCGAAGCTCCAGTCGATCGTTCCCTTCAGGGTCTTTTGACGCTCGGGGAGGTCGCGCCATCCTCCTCGCAGGAGAGCGAAGCGATCCTGCAGACGCGCGAGCATCGCCTCGGGCGTGAGCAGCTTGATACGCGCGGCGGCAAGTTCGATGGCCAGCGGTATCCCCTCGAGACGGTGACAGATCTCGGCGACCGCGTGAGCGTCGGCGTCGGTCACCTCGAGATCGGATCTGGCCGCTCGTGCGCGTTCGATGAAAAGGCTCACGGCCTCGTACTGACTCAGGCGCTCGATGGTCTCGTCGGCCCGCGCGGGTGGCACTGCGAGCGGCGGGATCGGGAGATCCTGTTCGCCTCTGATGTTCAGGGGTGAGCGACTCGTAACGATAACGACGACACCGGGACATCCCTCGACGATCTCGCCGACGATGTTCGCCGCCGCCAGGATCTGCTCGAAGTTGTCGAGTACCAGCAGCGCCTTCTTGTCCTGGAGCTCGGCGACGAGCACCTTCTCGATCGAGACACCAGGGACCTCTGTGATGCGAAGCGTGCTTGCGATCGTGGGGCCGACCAGCTGGGGATCCGTGATCGTCTGGAGTAGCACGAGGTGCGCACCGTCGGGGAATCGATCTTCCACCGAGGCGGCGAACTCCAGGGCGAGCCGGCTCTTCCCTATCCCACCGGGCCCGGTGAGAGTGACCAGTCGGACGCCGTCCTCGAGAAGCATGGAGCTAAGAGCCGCCCGTTCCTTCTCGCGTCCGACGAAGAGATTGACGAGAGCCGGGATGTTCGATGTCCGTTCCTGTGTTGGTTCGTCGACGCGATGCGAGGCCGCTTGTTGGAACCGCTCGGTGAGAAAGAGCGCGAGATCGTTCTCGATCAGTGTTTTCAACTCGTCGGCGTCGCTGAAGTACTTGTAGCTGCCGGCGTCGCCGGACATCTTCCCGATGAGGTCTTTGAGCTGCGGGTCGCGCGACGCCGACCGATCCTTGATGTAGATGAGTTTCGGTTTATCGGACGCGAGGTTGTACTCATCCTCGATGCCCGAGACGTCCATGTCCGGAGCCGACCACCCATAGCTCTTCCAGTAGATCCCGAGGAAGACGTGGCTCTGCTCCAGGTAAGCCCGATAGAGAGCCCTCGGCGGATGGGGCCGCGCTCCACCTTCGAACAACACCGGGGTCAGGTGGAGGGTTCGGACCGCTGCAGACGCGGCCTCTCTCTCGTCTGCCAACTCGCCCATGGTCGAGCTGATGAAGACACGCAGGCGCTGATCCGGCGTCCTGATGATGTGGCCCGTCGCCGTGGCTGTCCGCATAGCTTCATCGTAGGGAGCGGAGGTCGCCGCGGCTATAGCGAAGCGTGGAAAGCTCGGCCCCCGCGGCCACGCTCCTTCTAGGGGAGAGCGTCTAGGGCGAGCAGGAGAGTTCCTCCGTCAACCCTGCGTTGATGGTTGTCGGGGGAACTCGCTTCTCGCTCAGTTGTTCGTAGGCATACGC
>JBOGXG010000287.1:0-2679 GCA_050694195.1 Actinomycetota bacterium
GAGGTCGGGGGTTCAAATCCCCCCATCCCGACAGATGAGAAACCCCTACCCGGCGATGCCTCTCCGCCGCCGTCGGGTATGTCTCCTTTCAGCTATCCTCCCGGCTGACACGAGGCCCCTCCGATAGCAGAAGAGGAGATCCATTTGAGGCTCCGCATCGTCTCGGGTGAACGAACGTTCTTCGACCTGTTCGAGCAGATGGCCGCGAAGGTCCAGGAGGGAGCAGACGGCCTCCTGGAACTGCTGGAGCACTTCGACGAGCGCGAGCGGAAGGTGGGCCGCCTGCTCGACATCGAGCATCAGGGAGACGAGCTAACACACGAGATCATCAGGCGACTCAACACGACCTTCGTCACACCCTTCGATCGGGAGGACATCCATCACCTGGCCTCGAGCCTCGACGATGTCCTGGACAACATCGAGGCCGCCGCCGAGTACCTCCAGCTCTACAACATCGAGGAACCCCTGCCACAGATGATCACCCTGGCGCGCACCCTCGCCGACGCCGCGGGAAAGACGTCGGATGCGATGCCCCTGATGCGAAAGATGAAGGGATTCGAGGAGTACTGGGTCGAGATCAACCGGTTGGAGAACGAGGGCGACCGTGCCTATCGGAGAACGGTCGCCGAACTCTTCGCGGGTGACTTCAAAGCGATGGACGTGCTGAAGTTCAAGGAGATCATCGAAGAGATCGAGGCCGCCATCGATCGGCTCGAAGACGTTGCCAACACCATCGAGAGCATCTATCTGAAACAGAGCTGATGTTCGATCTCTCATTCGAAGCGTCCATAATCATCGCGGTCGCGCTTGCCTTCGATTATGTGAACGGCTTCCACGACGCCGCCAACTCGATCGCCACCGTTGTCTCCACGCGCGTCCTGTCCCCCCGATGGGCGGTCGTGTGGGCGGCCTTCTGGAACTTCATCGCGTTCCTGGTCTTCGGGACGGAGGTTGCGAAGAGGATCGGAACCGGAACGATCAAGATCGACGAAGTTGCGAGCCTGGATGTCATCCTCGCGGCACTGGTCGGGGCGATCGCATGGGATCTCATCACCTGGTTCTACGGGATCCCGTCCTCGTCTTCGCATGCCCTCGTTGGAGGACTCGCGGGGGCGGCCATCGCCTTCGGAGGCTTCGACACCCTCGTGGCCGGCGGGATCTGGATCATCGCCATCTTCATAGTCCTGTCGCCGCTCCTCGGCATGGTGCTGGGCATCGCGCTGATGAACCTCGTCCTAGGCGTTACCCAGATGTTGACGCGATCGGGGAAGGCAACGCTCCGACAATCGAACTGGTTCTTCAGAAAGGCCCAGCTGGTCTCCGCCGCGGCCTACTCCTTGGGTCACGGGGCGAACGACGCGCAGAAAACGATGGGAATCATCGCGGCGATCATCCTGATCGATAAGGGGCAACCCCTCACCGAGTTCGAGGTCGATCTTTCGATAGTCCTGGCGGCCCACACCGCCATCGCCCTGGGGACGTTGTCGGGAGGGTGGCGGATCGTCCACACTTTGGGATCCAAGATCACCAAGCTGCATCCGGTGGGCGGCTTCGGCGCGGAGACCGGCGCGGCGATCACTTTGTTCGGGACGGCGAGCCTCGGTATCCCCGTGTCCACGACGCACACCATCACGGGTTCCATCATCGGTGTGGGCGCCACGAACCGCATCTCGGCGGTGCGCTGGGGGCTCACCGGGCGGGTCGTGTACGCGTGGATCCTCACGATCCCGGGATCGGCGGCGATCGCGGCACTGTCTCTCGAACTCCTCAAAGCGGTCCCGGCCGATGTCGTGGTCCTCGTTGGATTCGCCGCGGCCGCGTCGTGGGCCATCCTCTTCCTCCGCAGACGCCGCACCGAGAACGCCGCGGTCTTCGCTCCCCCCGCCTAGTGAACTGGTAATAGCAGGAACGCGAGCGGAACCGTAGAAGTCCATATCCAGAACTAGATCTTCATTCCCAGAGGGGAGCAGGTATTGCGGTTGGCTAGAGCAGCGCGGGCGTTTGTCGAAGAGGACGAACAGCGTTCAGTGTTCACTCGATCACGGGTCGTAGTCTGCGCGGCGTTCGCGATCGCCCTGTGGCTCGCGTTGTCCCCGAGCCCCGCTCGTGCGGGGGAACGGCCCGATCACGTCCCCGCCGGCGCCGCGATCGGGAAAGGGGCACCGGGGAAGGCCCCCACCGATCATCCTCACGGCGGAAGCGCAAAGCCCAAGGACGAGGACGAAGCCTCCGAGGCGAAGGACGAAGGTCACCCACCAGACGATGACCCCGACACGGGGGATGACGACTCCGACGAGAAAGATGCTGACTCCGACGACGACTCCGATGACGACGACTCCGACGACGATTCCGACGAGAAGGACGATGACGGCAGGGGCGACGACGCCGATGGGGACGAGGACGAGGCGCCGGCCGGAGATGTAGACGCCGGCGACGACCGTGTGGATCGCGACGACAAAGGATCGGCGGCCACGGACCCCGAGCCCGACCGGCGCAAGGACCGGGAGGCGCGGAAGTCCCGGCGGCATCGCAAGAAGCTCTCGCAAGAGGCGCGATCGAAAGATCGCAAGGCGCGAGCGAACCGACCCATCCGGCGCGCCACGGCCTCGCTCGGTCGCAGCAGAGACACGGACCCTGGGCGGGAGGCGCGCGATAGGGGGAAGAGGCGCGGCAAGAAGC
>JBOGXG010000288.1:0-16794 GCA_050694195.1 Actinomycetota bacterium
GATGGGCGCCCTCTTCCACGACATCGGAAAGATCGGGATCCCGTCAGACATACTTCTGAAGCCCGGCCCCCTCACGGACGAGGAACGGGCGATCGTACAAACGCATCCGGAACTGGGGGAGAGGATCCTGGCGCCGATCGAGCGCCTCGGGGATGTCCCCAACATCGTCCGCCACTGCCACGAGCATTTCGACGGCAGCGGCTACCCCGAAGGACACGCCGGCGACGTCATCCCTCTCGAGGCTCGCATCATCCTCGTTTGCGACGCCTACGACGCGATGACCACCGACCGCCCCTACCGGGCCCGGCTGTCGCCGGAAGAGGCATGTCGCCGGCTACGCGAGGCCGCCGGCTCGCAATTCGATCCCACGATCGTCGACGTCTTCCTGGGTCTCCTGTCAGATCAGACTGGTTTGAATTGCTCGAAGGGGTTGCGGCAGTCGTCGCAGTAGTACAGCGAGCGGCACGGCGTAGGTCCGAAGGGGTTCTCGTTGTGCGTGTTCGTGCCTCCGCAGAAGGGGCACTTCGCGACGGCCGGCAATCCGATCTCCGTGATCAGCACGGGGGCGTTTCCGGTCGGGGGGGCGAGGCCGAACTCCGTCAACCGGCGGCGTCCGTCCTCGGTGATGCGATCCGTGGTCCAGGGAGGATCGAACGACGTCTCCACCTCGGCGCGTCGAACGCCGGGGACCTCGGCCACGGCCGCGGTGACGTCCGAGATGATCTCGGCGATCGCCGGGCATCCCGTGAAGGTCGGCAGGACGACGACGCGGGCCACCCCGTCTTCCGCCACGACCTCGCGGATCATCCCCATGTCCACGACCGATACCGCCGGGATCTCGGGGTCGGCAACTCCGCCGAGGGCATCCCAGATCGTCACCTCGAGCGACGTAGCCGGCGCGGTCACCAGGTTGCTCCGGGCACTTCGCGGAAGGTCCGCGTCATCACCGTCCACAGTTCGTCGAAGTCGGGGGTGTGCTTCCCGGCCCGTCCTCCCAGCGAGACGTTCGGCTCGTCCCCATCCGCGGTGGGGGCGTCTGATTCGATGAGATCGCCGGACGACGACGCCACGAACTCCGCCGGATGCTCCGCGACGGGAGCCACCGCGCCGGGAAGATCGAAAGCGTCGAGCGTCGACGCGACGTCGGCTACGAACCGCTCGCGCAGATCGGGGGTGGGCACCGTGATGAGGCCCTCCTTGATCACCTGGTCTTCTTCCGGGAAAGGCTCGAAGAGCCCGAGGGCGTCCGGGTAGGCCTCGTTCAGTGCATGGGTCAGCTTAGAGCGCGCCTCGACGGGTCCGTGAGCCAAGCGCTTCATCCACATGTCGGCGTGGAGGAGGTGGTAACGCTCCTCGCGCCGCATCTTCTTCGCAAGCGACGCGAGGTCGGCGTTAGACGATCCCTCCAGCGACTGGAGGCGAAGGTCGTCGGCGTGGTCGTACAACCAGTGGCGCGCCAACGTGTAGGCCCAGTTGACGTTCGGGCGCTCGCATAGGAGGGCGTGGCGGTACTCGCCCGGCTCTCGTCCGAACGCCAGGGCGTTCGGATCTCGACCCGTGAACTTCCCCGCGATCGAGTAGTAGGCGCTCGCATGACCTATCTCGTCCTGAGCGATGGACGAGAAGGCGACGTCCTCTTCGATGTGAGGTGCCCATCCCGTCCATTCGGAATGGCGATGACCGAGGACGAGTTCGTCGTCGGCCAGCGCGAGCAACAGCGGCACGAGAGCGTCGCTCATGACGTAGCCGATCCTTGGATCTCGCGGACGCGTTCGAGAGCGCGCTCGCGTTTCGTCATCACGTCGCGGTAACCACTGGGGTGCCGGTACGACTTGTCGGCCACGATGTCGAGGGCCGGATCGCCCGAGAACGGGTGGATGTCGCTACGACGAACGACCCACAGGTGCTCGCCCTCACCGCGCCGGAGGAAGCATTCCTTCGCCATCATCGTCGCCATGTCGGGATCGGGCGCGGTGACGGCACCGCAATGCTCGAAGGGCTCCTTGTGCCCCGTTCGCCGGAAGACCTCGAATATCTCCATCGTCAGCGGAGCTCCATCAGACAACCGCCGGTTCCGTCATCGCGTCGCGGACCCACTGATGAGACTCGTACATCTCCTTGCGACGGCCGAGCCGGCGCGCCGTCTCGGGGCCCTCGTTCTTCTTTATGGCCTCGAGAGGCTCCCAGTCGATCTCTTCCTCCCGGATGAGCCAGTGGCCGGAATCCTCGTCGAAGTAGGGCGTCGGCGTCGGGATCGTGAAGCCCAACTCGACGATCTTCGGTACGTAGCGGTCGAGGAACTCCTGCCGCTGGTCCTCGTTCGTGCGTGTCTTGACCTTCCATCGGAGCAAGAGGTCTTTCGCTACGTTCGAGCGGGGGCCGAAGAAATGGATGATCGCCAACCACCAGCGATCGATAGCGTCCTGGAACATCCACCGTTGCCTATCCGTGCCGGAGGCGAGCTCGAGCGTGATGTCCTCGCCGTGACGTAGGTGGAGTTGTTCCTCCGCGCAGATCCTCTTGAGCACGCGCGTGTACGGCGCGTACGAAGAGTCGAGCAGCGAGGCCTGCGTCACGAGGGCCGCGCCGTCGATCAACCAGCCGATCAGCGCCGCGTCCCCCCAGTGGTGAACGGGGTAGTGGAAGACGTTGTGGAACTTCGATCTAGCGTTCACGAGGTCGGAGAACATCGTGTCCCGGTTCTTCCCGAGGTCCTCGGCGACCCGGTAGAGGAGCTGCGAATGGCCGACCTCGTCTTGGATCTTGGCGCAGAGCGACATCTTCCTCTTCAGGGTTGGCGCGCTCGGCAGGACCTCGCGTTCCGGCAGCGCCCCCATGATCTCGGAGTTCGCGTGCATCTCGATGAACTTGAGAACGCCCTTCCTGTAGTCGTCGGGCATCCAGTCCTCGGCCTCTATCTTGTCGCCGGCGTCGATCCGCGCCTCGAACTGGGCGAGCTTCTCCTCGTAAGTCATCTGTACTTACGCCTCCAATCCCTTCAGCACCAAAGTTGCGAATCTCTCACCGATCTGGGTCGGACCGAGCTCTCCGCCCGGCCGGTACCACGCGTACGTCCAGTTGCCGGCGGACAACACGAGCGTCGCGGCGAATCGGACGTCTGCGTCGTCGCGGAACTCCCCGGCGGCGATGCCGTCTTCGATGATGCGGCGGACGAATCCCTCGTACATGTCGCGCTTCGTCTGCACGATCGCCTGCAGCGACTCCGACAGGTAGCGCCACTCGTTGAGGAAGACCGTCGCCGCGTCGAGATGCTCGATGGCCGTCTCGATGTGGCCGATGAGGAGCCGGCGAAGGCGGACTGCGGCGAACGCCTGCATCTCCACCGCGCTGCGGCCGCGCTCGAGGAATCTCTCGGCCCCCTCCTCGACAACCTCGAAGAGGAGTTCCTCCTTGGAGCCGATGTGCGCGTAGAGGGAGCCGCGCTGGATCCCGAGGGCGTCGCCGAGGTGCTGCATCGAGGTGCCGTGGTAGCCGCGCTCGGAGAACAGCCGGGCCGCGGCCCGGATCACCTCGGCGCGCCGGAGGCTCTTCTTCTCGAGTACCTGGGCCATCCCGCCCCTTTCCCCAAACAAACGGTCGTTTGGGAAAATCCTACACCAGCCTGGGCGAAATATCCTCCCGGGATGCCGCCCACCCGTGAGGCTCCCGCCGAGGAGAGGGTCAAACCCCTGCTCCGGCGCCTGAAGAAGGCCTATCCGGACGCCACCATCGCCCTCGATTTCACAACCCCCCTCGAGTGCGTCGTGGCCACGATCCTCTCGGCCCAGTCGACCGATGTCCGGGTCAACATCGTCACGAAGGACCTGTTCCGAAAGTACCGGCGGCCCGAGGACTACCTCGCGGCGGCGGAGGAGGAACTGCAGGTCGACATCCAGTCGACGGGTTTCTTCCGGCAGAAGACCAAGGCCTTGCGCGGGATGGCTCAGACGCTGATCGATGAGTTCGACGGCGAGGTCCCAAGACGCGTGAAGGACCTGCTGAAGCTGAAGGGTGTCGCTCGGAAGACCGCCAACGTCGTGCAATCCGCATGCTTCCCGGAGGAGGTCCGGAAGGATCCGGACGCGGGGATCGCGGTCGACACGCACGTCGGCCGGGTGGCCGTGCGGCTCGGTCTCACCACGTACGACTCGAAAGAGGCGGTGCCGATCGAGCGGGATCTCATGCGGCTCGTTCCCCGCAAGGACTGGCCGATCCTTTCCTACCTATTCATCGATCACGGACGCACCATCTGCGACGCAAAGAGGCCGCGCTGTGGGGAGTGTCCGGTGGAAGCGCTCTGTCCGTCGAGCCAGGAGGCGGGACTCCCGGATCTCTACCGCGTCACCGCGAAACGAGCAGCGCGGCCGAAGCAGCCTGCGGAACCCAAAGTTGTCCCAGCGAAGGTTCGTCCGGAGGCGTGACCGCTACGCGGTGTCCGACTCCGGCTCCTTGGAGGTGCCGGTGCGCGCGGCGAGGAGCGCGGGGTGGTCCGACTGTTCGTCGAGAAGGCGAAGGGTCCCCTCCCGTGCCGCGTTGGCCACGGAGCCTCGGTCGAAGTGGCGCATCGCGTTGGTGCCGAGTTCCTTCAACTCGTCGAGCCACGGTCTGACGACCAAGACCTCGACGCCTTTGGCCCGGGCGTCGTGTACCTCGCGCCGCAGGGGCCGTGCGAAGAACGAGCGGGTCAGCATCGGTGCCCATGCGTGCGGATCCGGAACGAACACCGTTCCTTCGTTCCTATAGCCGAGAGGCGCGACGCAGATGATCGTTTCGCATCCATCTTCGACGGCGAGGCCGAGCGAGGTCGCGCTCACCGCGCCCCCGTCGACGTACTGACGGCCGGCGATGCGAACCGGCGGGAACACCCCGGGGATCGCGCACGAGGCGAGGACCGCCTCGGGGAGGTCACAGGCCGGGGCGCCGGCCCGTCCGAAGGGAACGAGGTCGCCGGTATAGAGATCGGCGCCGCAGATATAGAGGCCCTCGCGCGGCCATCCCGCGGGAAGGTCCTCGTAGAGCCGCTCCCTCGTCCTCTGCGTCGAGTAGAGGCCGGCCGGGAACATGCGACGCAGGTAGGCGAACGGCATCCGTCCGCGCGAGGCCCGGTGCCAGATGCCGCGCGACGAGGCGAGCGCGAAGAAGGAGCCGACCGAGCGACGAACCCGCTCGGAGGGCGTCGTCCACAGCGGTTCGAATATCTGCCTCACGACCTCGCGGTCGTCGTCGGGATCCTTGCTCACGTCCGGATGGCGGCCGTGGGCGTATTCGAAGAAATCGTCGGCGCTCCAGCCCGCGCCTATGTAGGAGCCGATGACCGAGCCTGCACTGGTTCCGATGATGACGTCGGCGCCGCCCAGGTCGATCCCGCTCTCCTCGAGGGCCTTGAGGGCGCCGGCGTGGTACGCCATGCCGACCAGACCGCCGCCTCCCAAAACCAGGGCTCTTTTCACATCGCTGATTCTTCCCTAAGTCGCGGGGTCAAACGTCCACATCGCTCATTGCGCGGCCATCGCACTAGCATGGGGCCATGACGACGAAACGGGTGATCCTGGCCGCCCCCCGGGGCTACTGCGCCGGGGTCGACCGCGCAGTGCAGATGGTCGAGCGGGCGATCGAGACGCTCGGGGCCCCCGTCTACGTGCGCAAGGAGATAGTCCACAACCGCCACGTGGTGAGCGAGCTGGAGGAGCGGGGCGCCGTCTTCGTCGAATCCGAGGCCGACATCCCCGAAGGTGCGGTCTGCATCTTCTCGGCGCACGGCGTCTCGCCGGAGGTCCGCCGGAACGCCGAGGCCCGTCGCCTCCAGGTCATCGACGCGACCTGTCCGCTCGTGACGAAGGTTCACCTGGAGGCGAAACGGTTCAACCGGAGGGGACGCAACATCGTTCTCGTCGGCCACCAGGGTCACGAGGAGATCGAGGGCACCGCCGGGCAGGCGCTGGACTCGACGTTCGTCATCGAGAGCGCCGAGCAGGTCGCGAACCTTCCCTTCGCCACCGATGAGCCGCTCGCCTACCTCACGCAGACGACGCTGTCGGTCGACGACACCCTCGAGGTCGTCGAGGCGTTGAGAGAGAGGTTCGGCGATCTGACCGGTCCTCACTCGGACGACATCTGCTACGCGACACAGAACCGGCAGGTCGCGGTGAAGGCGCTCGCTCCGGAGGCCGACGTGGTCCTGATCGTGGGGGCGGTGAACTCGTCGAACTCGAACCGCCTGGTGGAGGTCGCCGAGCACGCCGGCACCCCGGCCTACCTGGTGCCGGACGAGTTCCATCTCGACCCCGCCTGGCTCGAGGGGGCCGAAACCGTCGGGATCTCCTCCGGCGCCAGCGCTCCCGAGGTGCTGGTCGACCGGCTGCTCCAACGCCTCGCCGAGCTCGGCTACACCGACGTGGAGACCAAGACCGTCACGACCGAGGACGTCACCTTCTCGCTACCGCCCTGGCTCCGGGACCAGGACACCCCCGTTTCTTAGACAGAACTGTTGCTCGGGGGCTAACCGATCCGTATCGGAAATCTGGCGCGCCGCTCAGCCGAGCGCGATCGACTGCTCGATGTCGTTGGCGAGATCGAAGTCGAGCGTCGTGAGCCCTCCCTCGGAGTGGGTGGAGAGGGCGAGCTTCACCTTGTTCCACCTGATATCGATGTCGGGGTGATGGTCGTAGCGGTCGGCCATCTTGGCGACGTCGTTGACGAAGCCCATCGCGGCCGTGAAGTCGTCGAACTCGAACACCTTCTGGATCTCGTCGCCCTCACGCTCCCAATCGCCGAGTTCGTCGAGTCGTTGTTCGATCTCTTCGTCTTCCAGCAGGTCCGCCACGCTTCTCCTCCCTGGGTGTTGGTGCCTACGCGGCGCACCATACCGCGCGCGGCGGCGCCGTGACGCCCCCCTCGGACGGCGGGCGCGACGCACCAGCGCGGGGCTATAGTCCCCGCATCCGATACGAGCAGAAGGAGCCCCGGAGATGGATCACGGGATAGGGATCGGCGGGCCCATGCCGATGATCGGACCCATGGCGCAGATGGTCGAGGCGGCGGGTTTCGAGTCCTGCTGGGCGGCGGAGACGACGAACTCGGCCTTCGTCACGGCCCAGATCGCGATCCAATCGACGAGCAAGATCAAGGTCGGAACGGCTATCGCCCTCGCTTTCCCGAGGTCGCCGACGATCACGGCCATGGAAGCCATGGATCTCGACGAGCTTTCGAACGGGCGCTTCATGATCGGGCTCGGCACCCAGGTGAAACGCATCAACGAGGAGCGTTTCTCGGTTCCCTTCGAGCATCCGGCGCCGAAGCTCAAGGAGTACGCGCAGGTGATGCGCACCGTCTTCGCCGCTAATCGCGGTGACGATGTCGTGTTCGAAGGACGTTTCTACAAGGTGACGCGCCCCACGTTCGGGGGCCTCAGGCAGCCCCCACCGCGGGACATCCCCATCTACTTCGCGGCGGTCAACAAGGTGCTCGCTCGCTACTGCGGAGAGGTCGCGGACGGATTGCTCGGACATCCCCTCGCCTCTCCTCACTACCTCACCGAGGTCATCAAGCCCGCGATAGCCGAGGGGGCCGAGCGAGGGGGCCGGAAGCCCGAGGAGTGCAACCTCACCGCGTCCCCGATGATCTCGATCTCCGACGACGTCGACACCGCGCGCCGCGAGGTGAAGCTGCAGATCGCCTTCTACGCCACGACCCGCACCTACACGCCGATACTCGAGCTGCACGGGAAGGCCGACATCGTTCCCGCGCTCCGTGAGGCTTTCGGTCGCAAGGACCACGACGCGATGGTGGCCCTCATCGACGATGAACTGTGCGATGCGATCGCGGTGGCCGGCCGGCAGGACGAGGTGAGGGATGGCGTGAAGAGGTGGGACGGGGTCGCCGATCGGCTGATGGTCGCCGGCCCCTGGTACGGCCCGAGCCCCCAGCGCATGATGGAGAACTACCAGGCCCTAGTCGAAACGTTCGGCGCGGCCGCATAGCCCCTTCCTGAAACCTTCTTAGAACTCGGTTTGGGTTTGTTGCGACAGGATCTCGAGCCTGTCGGCCTTCCACGTTCCCTCCTCCAGCACCAGGCCCAGGCGGATCACGAGGAGTACGCGACGGTCGCCCGATGCGGTAAGGCTCGAGATGTCTTGTACCAGCCGGGCCACCGCGGTGCCTCGCGTGGCCGAGGTGAAGGCCACCTCCGGCCCGTCGACTATCTCGCCTTTGGACCGCGTCTCCGTTTCTTCGAGCGCGTCGCCGAGGCCACCGGAGAGGAGGTCTTCGTAATCGGCCCGGAAGGCCCCCGTGGCGAGATCGAGCAGTTCGTCCTTGCTCTCTTCAACCGTCTCGGGGTCGTAGTTCACGATGGACGTGAGTATCTCCGTGGCTGTCTCGGTCGCGTCGGGCGCGCCCTCACGTAGGAACGTGGTCACCTCAGACGGCTCGGTCGCACGTTCGTCCAGCCAGAGAGCCGTCATCGCGCCGGCTACCGCCAGAGCGATCACGAGCCAGACGACGACAACTCGGTTCAAGGACGCCTCCACGAACTTCTCCTACATGCTTTGACCCAGCCTAAGGATGTAGGAGAAGTTTGCGTTCGGGGTTCAGCCGGCGATGCGGACCGTGTCCGAGACTCCCCACATGAAGGCCGAGAGCATGAGGTTGAGAACGTTCACGGCCACGATCGAGGCTCGGATCGCACGGCCCACAGCGACGCCCACCCCGGCCGGTCCACCGCTCGCGTGGAAGCCGTAGTAGCAGTGGATCAGTGCGACGGCGACGGCGAACACGGCCGCCTTGATCAGCGAGTAGAGGATGTCGATCGGCGGCAGGAACAGGTCGAAGTAATGGTTGTACGTCCCCGACGACAGACCGAGCAGCTTGGTCACGACTAGATCGGTCGCGATGTAGCTCGAGAACAAGGCGATCAGGTAGAGAGGCGTGATCGCGATGAGCGCGGCGATGATCCTTGTGGAGACGAGGTAGGGGACCGGACGGATCGCCATCACCTCGAGCGCATCGATCTCCTCGTTCACGCGCATCGCGCCGAGCTCTGCCGTGAATCCGGCCCCCACCTGGGCCGCCAGCGTCACTCCCGCGATCAACGGCGTGATCTCGCGCGTGTTCGCGAAAGCGGACAGGAATCCGGTGAACGCCTCGGCCCCGATGAGCTCGAGTCCCTTGAAGCCTTCGAGCCCAACCTGCGTTCCGGTGAAGAAGGACATGAAGAAGATGACACCCACGGTCCCGGCCCCCACGAGAAGCGCGCCGGCCCCCAGCGTGATGTCGGAGATGAGCCGCGAGATCTCACCGACGTGGCGTGAGGCGAAGATCGTGTCGCCGAGCGACTTCGCCATGAACGAGAGTTGCGCTCCGAGGCTCTCGAGTGAGCCGAGCACACGACCGCCCGCGCGGGCGAGGAGATTGGGCTTCTTTATCGTCGCTTGAGCCATCGCCTACCCGAACTTCTGCGGCACGATCGCGAAATAGAGGGCGGTCAGGATGAAGTTGGCGAAGAAGACGAGCATGAACGTGACCACGACGGCCCGGTTGACCGCGTCGCCCACGCCCTTCGGGCCTCCCCTCGCGTAGAAGCCGAAGTAGACGGCCACCATCGCGGCGATGAGACCGAAGACGCCCGCCTTCAAGATGGCGACCACGAGGTCCGCCGTTTGGGCCAGGAGGCTGAACGAGGCTAGGTAGGCCCCCGGGGTCCCTCCCTGCACGATGACGTTGAAGAAATAGCCCCCCGCGATCCCGGCCACGGAGACGAACCCGTCGAGCAGCATCGCTACGAAGACGGCGGCCCAGATCCGCGGCACAACCAGCGTCGCGATCGGATTCACCGCGAGCACCTCCATGGCGGAGATCTCGTCGCGGATCTTCCGGCTGCCGATGTCGGCGCACATCGCCGACCCCCCGGCGCCGGCGATAAGGAGGGCGGCGACGATAGGGGCAGCCTCACGGACGACGGCCAGGACCATCGCGGCCCCCGTCTGGGATTCGGCTCCCAACTGACGCGCGACGTTACCGACCTGAAGCGCGATCGTGGCGCCGAAGGCGATCGCGACAAGGACCGCCGGAATCATCGCCACGCTGGCGATGAACCACGACTGACGCAGGAACTCGCGCCACGGGTAAGGCGGCTTCCACATGATGCGGAACGCCTCGAGGGTGATCGCGAACATGTTGCCCGTCTCGGTGACGAGCGTGCGAACGGGCTGGACCATCCAGGCGACGCTATCCCACACGCGATTCGGTTTCTAGACGGCTGAACTACGTATTTCGGTCATCCAACCACGGTCCACCGCCGGAGCGCCGGGCGGGGCACCCTCGCCGGGCGGCCCGCCGGTTCTTGTATGGGATGAACACCACCCCTAGTCTGGTGGGCAAACTGGAGAAGGAGGTGTTTGGTGGCGACCGATCCGTCCCGTTCGAGGTGGTTATCGCTACTCAGAGGGGCTATCTATGCATTGATCTTCGTCCCGATCTTCATCACAGCGATATCCCAGTCGGTGATCCCGCCCCTGCTTGTGTTCCTCGTCTTGTTCGTAGTCGGGCTCTTCGTGCTCGGCCGGAACGAACGGAACGGAACGATCATGTTGGGTGTTCTCGCCCTCCTCTTCTTCGCGACCAGCGTTCCCTTCATCGTCGACGGACTGAGCCATCCCGACTCATGGAGCGACTTCATCCCCAACGCGATAGGGGTGCTCGGCGCCTTGACCGCGCTCGTTGCTGCAACGGTGCTCCTCCGGAAGAAGGGCACCGTGGGAGCCGCATCGGCGTTCGGAAGGGCCGTCGTGGCGGTGGGCCTCGTGGCGATCGTCGTTTCGGTGGTCAGTTCGCTGGGCGTGGATAGCGATACGCCCCAGGAGGGCGACGTGAGGGTCGCGGCGGAAGACATCGAATGGGACCCCGAAACCCTCACGGCCGAAGGTGGAGGTGCGATCTTCGTGGACAACCAGGACCTAACGCGCCACACCTTCACGATCGACGAACTGGACATCGACGAGGAGCTGGCCGCAGGTCAGAACGTCCGTGTCGAACTCTCGGCCGACCCGGGCGAATACCGCTTCTATTGCGAGGTCTCCGGTCACGAGGACATGGAAGGGACGCTCACTGTCGAATAGGTTCTAGAGACGCTCGAGTTGCTTCAGTTAGATCTCAGGATGCCGTTTCATCTCTAGCCGAGGGGCAGATCCTCGCGGCTGCGGTAGGGAAACAGGAGGCAGGGTGAGACGGACGGCTTCGATCGCGGCGATGGCCTTGTTGGCCGCGGCGACGATGATCCCAACCTTCCGCGCCGCAGCGGAACCGGCGGCGCGCGTCCATAGGTATGTCGTCCTTTACGAGGACGGCGTCTCTTCGGCGGATGCCCGCGCCGCTCTGGCCGACCTCGGGGCCAAGGTGGTACGCGAGAACACCGCCGTCGGTCTGACCACGGTAAAGACGAAGGTTCGTTCCTTCCGCGAGGAGGCGATGGAGACCGGGCTCTTCCGCGGCGTTGCCCGGGATCGCGCCGTCGGGCGCACACCTACCCAGCGCGATATCCCGGTCGGCCGCGCGCTCGAGATACCCGGATTCATCCGCCTCGACGAGGGCTCAGGTCGCCGCGCTCGCGAACGGGCGCCGAACGGAGCGGATCCTCTCTACCGTTACCAATGGAACCTCAACATGGTCGACGCGGACCTCGCCGGTTCCTATTCGGTGGAACGGGGAGACGATCGGGTGCTCGTCGCCATCCTCGATTCGGGGATCGACGCTCGCCATAAGGACATCCGGCGGAACCTCGACCGCGGTCTCACCCGGAACTTCACGCGTGACATCCGCGTTATCGATGGTCTCTGTCGTCGGGAGAGAGATGGGTCGTGCAGGGACACCCGCTTCCGAGACCCCAACGGACACGGCACTCAGGTTGCCTCCTACGTGGCGTCCCCGCTGAACGGTTTCGGGCTTTCCGGGGTCGCTCCGGAAGTCTCGCTGGTGAGCCTGCGGGTGGGCCAGGATTCCGGATTCGTGTTCTTGCAGGCCGTTGTCGATGCGCTTACGTTCGCGGCCGACAACGGTGTCGATATCGCCAACCTCAGTTTCTGGATCGATCCATGGTTCATGAACTGTGCGGATAATCCGGAGGACACCCCGGCCGAGCAACTCGAACAGCGAACGATCGTTGCCGCGGTGCAAGCCGCCGTCGATTACGCGCGCGACCGCAACGTGACGGTGATCGCGTCGGAGGGCAACGACTTCATGGATCTGGGCGCGCCGCGTTCACCGGATGAGGTCAGCCCCACCCTTCCGCTGGGAGCTTCGAGCGAGAGGACCGTCGACAACGACTGCCTGCTCATGCCGCAGGAGGCCGACGGTGTCATCAACGTCAGCGGCTTGGGGCCGAGCGGCCGCAAGGCGTATTACTCGACGTACGGGATGGAACGAACCGATGTCGCGGCTCCTTCTGGGGACAACTTCGATGACGCCGTCTCATATCCGTACAACCTGCTTCTGGGTGCTATATCGAGGCGTCCCCTCAAGGACTACAACCTGATCGACAGGCGGGGGAAGCCGAGAGTGCCGGATGTGCTGCGGCGTTGTCACCGGCACCGCTGTCATTACTACATGCTGAATGCGGGAACGTCGTTCGCGTCGCCCATCGCCTCCGGTGTCGCCGCGCTGATCGTCAGTAGGTTCGGGATGGACGACGGGGCCGGTGGTCTCACGATGGATCCGGCGGACGTCGAGTCGATCCTCCTGGCCTCTGCCGAGCCGCACGCTTGTCCCGACGGAGGAGTGCAGGAGTACCCGGAGATCGGGGATTCGTTGGAGCCCTTCGGGATCACGACCGACGATCTCAGGGCGACCTGTGAGGAGGGGGCCGACGGGGTCAACGGCTTCTACGGGCACGGCATCGTTAACGCCTACAACGCCGTCACCGCTCAGCCCTAGTCATCGCTCGCGTCTACGCACCGGTCGCTTCGGTCGATACCGCCAGCGCGAGCGCCATGATCGTCACCTGTGGGTTCACCTGCGGTGATGACGGGACGATGGACGCGTCGGTGACCCATATCCCGTTCGAGCCTCGGAGCCGTCCGGTTGGATCGACCGGGTACGACTCCGGGTCCTTCCCCGCCCGCGCGGTGCCGGTGGGATGGAAAGCGGCGAGGTGCAGCTGCCGGCGGTCTAGCCCGGCGAGTGTTGCCCTGATCTCGTCGATGGAGGTCGCGCGCGGCCCCCGCGCGAGCCCGGTTAGAACCTCGCGGGCGCCGGCGGCGAACAGAAGCCGGGCCAGGACCTCGATGGCGCGCTTCAGCCGGGTCGCATCCGTCTCCGACAGCTGATAGGTGATGAGAGCTCGACGGCGGCCGTGAACGCGGCCGGAGGGGGAGTCCGCGACCATCGCGCCGACCATCGCGAGATGATCGGCGTTTTCGAGCTCGTGCATCAGCTCTCGACCCTGGCCGGGCAGCGCGAACGAACCCATCCCCGGCGGCGTCGACGTCGCCTCGATGAGGATCCCCTCGCTCTCGTGGAACTCCTCGACACCGACGCTCTGGAGGACGCCTTCCCACGCGGTCACCTTCTCGTCGAACCGCCCTGCGATCGAGACGGCAGGATGCAGAGCAAGGTTCCTGCCCAACTGAGGATGCCGGCCCAGTCCGCTTCGCCTGAGGAGCGGTGGCGTTTCGGTCGCGCCGGCGGCGATGAACACCTTGGGCGCACGTATCTCTATCTCGGCTCCGGCTGTCCGGATGCTGATCCCCGTAACCCGGTCTCGCTCGTGCGCGATCCGAAACACTCGTGCCTCGCTCACGATGCGGGCGCCCGCTGCGCATGCTTGCGGGAGGGCGTTCATGTGCACTCCGAACTTCGCGTTCCTGGGACAACCGATCGCACACTGACACGAGCCCGCGCAGCCCGGAGCGTTCCGCCGTAACGGCGCTGCATCCCATCCGAGCGCGCCGGCGCCCTCGAGCGCGAGATGAGCGTTCCGTCCGATCACGTCGAGAGGCTGCGGTGCGACCTGCAGGGTGTCCTCGATCTCGTCCAGGTACGTCGCGAAGTGGCTCGGATCGGCGGCTTCGATCCCGGCTGCGTCGCGCCACTGGAGCAGCACCCTCTCCGGGGGCCGGTAACAGGTTCCCGAATTGACGAGCGTGGTGCCGCCGACCCCGCGACCGATGGGGAGAAGCACCGGCGGACGTCCCAGGGCGACGGTGCCGCCCGCGTCGCGGTACAGGTTGGCGAATCGCTCCAGCGGATGTTGTGTCCGGAACTCCTGGACCGAGAAGTGACGGCCCTCCTCGACGATCACGACGTCGAGCCCGGCCCGCGCCAGGGTCCGCGCCGCGATAGCTCCGCCGGCCCCCGAACCGATGACGATCGCGTCGCAGCGCGTGTACGCGGGCCACTCGGTCGCGGGTGTCACGTTCATCTCCGCGTCGGCGCGCGCCGGCTCGTTCACCTGCGAACGCCTGAGTAGCTCGGGAGCCGCCGCGTTGGTTCCGGCGACCAGCAGCACCAAAGATTTCAACTGCGCGACCAGATCGGTCGCGTGCCGGTGGTGCGAGAGGCGGGCCAGGACGCGCTCCCGCTTCTCGATGGAGAGTCCCTCCAGCCTGCGGCGCGCCATGATCTGAGCGGCGCCGGCGAAGGCGAGGAAGCCCGCCCGCGTCGCCTCGCGCATCGGCCTCGGCAACGCCCCGACGAAACGTCCGACGTCGGCCGCGAGAGCGTGCGGATCCGGCCCCCCCGCCTCCGGCGGTAGGAGTGCGGCACAAAAGGTAACGAGCCCCGGAAGGTAGATCCCGACCTCCATTTTCTTAGACAGATCTGTTGCGCAGGGGCTAACTCTGCCACCGGAGAAATCAGAACTTGCCGGATCCAGATTTTCTTAGGTGTATGAGTTGGCCCTGAGACATCAATTCTGTCTAAGAATCTGGATAGGGTACGGCTGTGAGCTTCCTGATCGACCCTCCGCTCCTCGTCGCCTCGGGGGCCGCGATCGAGAGGGTCGCGGACGACGACGCCGCCGCGGCGAGGCTCGAGATGCTCACGATCGCCGGCTTCCTCGCGACCTCGATCTCCCTCTACCTCAACGCGAGTTGGACGAGGTGGATCGCCACGATGTGCGGGGCCGACTCGGGCCGCGATTGGATGATCAACTCTGGTGTCTTCGACATGGAGCACCAGAAGGTGGGCCGGCGAACGCACCTCGCGAGCGCGGCGATCTTCGCCACCTACCCGCTATGGCTCCGCTTGGGGAGGAGGTTGGGGAGCCGGAGTTAGCTCGGCACCTCTTCCGGCGCGCCGGCCTCTCGTTCCATCTGCTCCGTCTCTTCCGCGGTTAGGCCCTTGGAGCTCTTGGCCTGCGACGCCTTGGTCGAGTCTTTCTCCTCCGACATGCCGATCGGCCCGTCGGTGTCGCCGGAGAGGAACTGACGCACGACGGGGATGTCCGACTCGAACATCTCGCGGGCCGGGCCGAAGCGAACGAGGTTTCGGCGATAGAGCATCCCGATGTAGTCGGATACCTTCCGCGCCGTCGAGATGTCGTGAGTGACGACGATGAACGTCGCCTGCAACTGGTCGTTGAGATCCATGATCAGCTCGTTTAGGAACGCCGTCCTGACCGGGTCCAGGCCCGAGTCCGGCTCGTCGAAGAGGATGATCTCGGGATCGAGTACGAGAGCACGAGCCAGGCCGGCGCGCTTCTTCATACCTCCGGATATCTCGCCGGGAAGTTTCTTCTCGGCCCCCGTGAGGCCGACCATCGTCAGTTTCTCGTCGACGATGTCGTGGATCTCGCTCTCCTTCTTCTTGGTGTGCTCGCGGAGGGGGAAGGCGACGTTGTCGTAGATGTTCATGGATCCGAACAGTGCGCCGTCCTGGAACAGCACGCCGAACTTCCGGCGCACCTCGTAGAGCTCTTTCTCGTTGAGGGCCGGGACGTTCTTCCCGTCGATCCATATCTCGCCACGATCCGGCTTGAGCAATCCGACGAGATGCTTGAGGAAGACCGACTTACCGGTTCCCGACGGGCCCAGCATCAGCGTGATGCGTCCCTTGGGAACGTCGAACGTGATCCCTTCCAGAACGGTCTGGGGGCCGAACGACTTCGTGAGGTCCTTGATCGATATCTCTATCTCGGGAGTCTCGTCCGCGTTGTACTTGTTCCGGCCGGTGCCGCTGGTGATGGTTCCTGATCCACCCATGAGTTTCCCCTGTCTGATGTGGGACGTATCTAGTGTCGTTGCAGACGAACAGATTACTTCGGTATCCGTTGTTCCGCCCCATGGTTCGGGGTTCCTGCGACTCGGCGCTCCCTCCGCTTGCGCTAATGTGCGCCCGTGGACTTCAGAGATACCCCTGAAGAGTCGGCTTTCCGCAAAGAGCTGAGAGCCTGGATCGAGGCCAACGAGCCCGGTGAGGTCGAACCTCAACCCGGACGTATGGACGTGGATAAAGCTCGCGCCTGGTCGAAGAAGCTGTTCGACGCCGGCTATTCAGGTCTCACCTGGCCCAAGGAGTACGGGGGCCAGGGCGCGCCCTACACCCATCAGGCGATCTACCTCGAGGAGGTCGCGCGCGCCGAGGCCCCCGAGCACATCGGAGTCATCGGCCTCGGTATGGCCGGGCCGACGATCATCGCCCACGGCACCGATGAGCAGAAGGCGAAGTACCTCGGCAAGATCCTCTCCGGAGAAGAGGTGTGGTGCCAGGGCTTCTCGGAGCCCGGCTCCGGGTCCGACCTCGCGTCGCTACGGACGCGCGGCGAGATCGACGGGGACACCTTCGTCGTCAACGGCCAGAAGGTGT